>NZ_JBSGCB010000024.1:0-148122 GCF_053601595.1 Nocardia sp. NPDC004711
GGGTGTGATGGCGGTACGGTCACCGTTCTCCGGACACGTGGGGTAATCGGGAAATGAACGGCCGGACAAAGGGTTCTCCCGCTTGCCGGGCTTCGTCACCATGCTCACACCCCGACCCCGGACTCGAATACCCGCCATGTGCACCAGAAGTGAGGCGAAATCACCGCCAAACGCGCGCCACCGCCGTGAATTCGACGGTCGGCGAATCGTGTTCCCCATCGCCCCAACAGCTCCCATCCGTTGGGAGCCGCCCGACCGGCAGCAACAACAGGCCACGGAGTCCATCCAGCTCGAAGCACCGGGATCGGTCATCGCCCTCTGGTGGTGTCGCAGTCTCAGTACCATGGCCCGGTGTAGGCGCCGTTGGTGTCACGTATCAGCTGGCCGCGCTCGTAGCACAGAAATGTCGTATCGGTGCCGAAACAGTCGGTGTAGTCGTTGGTGACGTGGCCCTTGGAAACCAGCGTCCACTGCCCGCCGATGGTGTCAAGGGGGCGCAGTCTCCACTTGGACGACACTTTCGCCATGGTGGTCAGGTCGATCACGGGGCTGTCGTCGGTATTTTCGATGTAGAGGTAGCTCCCGGCGATATAGACATGGGAAAGGTGCAGTCCGGCAGCATCATCGCTGACAGTGAACCCGAAGTTGTTGGCCCATATGTCATTCATGGCGACGGAAAGTGTTGCAGGCCAAGTCGTTTGGGTGGGCGACTTGGAATCGTGCACCCCGCCGCCGCGGATCCGATCTGGGGCGCGACCACCGGTCCCATTCCGACCGGTAGCGCCGTCGCCGCCGGCCAAGGCAGCTACCAGGCCGGACTGCCGGACCTCGCCGGTCCGCTGCTCGCCGCGCCCGCCGACC
Source organism: Nocardia sp. NPDC004711 (assembly GCF_053601595.1). Lineage (NCBI taxonomy): Bacteria > Bacillati > Actinomycetota > Actinomycetes > Mycobacteriales > Nocardiaceae > Nocardia > Nocardia sp. NPDC004711. The sequence goes on from NZ_JBSGCB010000024.1 coordinate 862, forward strand.
TTCTCAACGTCCTGCTCGGCGGTGCGCGCCCCTGCACCCTGTCCGCGACCTGCAACGGGATCGGATAGCACCTCCGCACCGCAAGACGAGAAAGGCCCTTCGCTCATCGGAATCCGGTGGGCGAAGGGCCTTTCGATGCTTGAGGCGATCAGGGCCGACCGGCTCGAAGACTCTTCGCGAGCGATGGCCCCGGCGATCTCGCGCTCCTTGGCGACGAGCGCGGCCGGGACATTCTCGCGGGTCAGGTACTTGGCCTCGAGGGCCGCAATCGGTCATGGTGCCGGAACCGCTCGGGCTGCGCGAATCCCGCATCAGTACGCCATTTTGCGCACTTATCAGTGGTAGGTCCTTAGTGCCGGATCTCCGGCCACTGTTCAAGCAAACTCGAACGACCGTGTCCAGCAACGTATCTCGATGCTGGAGTAGGATCTGGGGGCGAATGCACTACTACCCCCTGGCCGACCGAGGATCTGATTCGTGGACGCTCGGCAGTGACGAGGCTAGGTGGCGTAGCGCTCGGTGAACACGACCTGTTCCAGCGGGCGCCTACCTGGGTGCGGTGGGGTGGTGGCGGAGTGTCCGATCGTCACGATGACGGCGATGGCCAGATCATCGCGGTCCTCGATACCGATCGCCTTCTGCACCAGATCGGGATCCCAGCCGTTCATCGGAGCCGACGCCAGCCCCAGCGCCGTGGCCGCGAGCATGGCGTAGGTGGCGGCGATCATGGCGTTCTTCACCGCGTTCTCCCGCAAAAGTCCGCGGTTGTGCAGGTCGTGGAATTCCGCCCGGCTGTCGAACAGGGCGGTGAACTCCGCATTCCAGGCGCCGCTACGCCCGGCCGAATCGGCGATGTCGGTGTTCGGTGCCTTCCATGCCGCACTGTCGGCCACGAAGACCAGCGCCACCGGGGCCTCGCGGGGCTGTGGCTGCCCGAAGGCCGCCTCCGAGAGCCGGGCTCGCCCGGCCTCGCTGGTCACTACCACGATCGATCGGTCCTGCATGTTCCAGGCGCTGGGCGCCTGCGTGGTGAGCTCCAGCAGTTCGGTCAGCACGTCCGGGTCGATCGGATCGGGGAGGTAGTGGCGGACGGTGCGGCGCCGGTGGATCGCTTCCGGGACGGACAAGGTATCGGCTTTCATGAAACTCACTATCGGAGAGTGGCAAACTTTTTGAAAGAAGGCACCTTTCGGTTCGTTACAATCGCCGGGGTGCGCACGCATATCGAATCCTCGGGCCTGCCGGCCGATGTCTTCTCCGCTCGCTGTCCCACTCGTCAGGTGCTGGACCGGATCGCCGGCAAATGGACAGTCCTGATCATCGACGCGCTCGCCGGCGGGACCATGCGCTACACCGATCTGCAGCGCCGCATAGAGGGCATCTCCCAGAAGATGCTCACCCAGACCCTGCGCGAACTGGAGACCGACGGTTTCGTCATCCGCACCGTCCATCCCACCATTCCGCCGAAGGTCGAATACACCCTCACCCCACTGGGTTACAGCCTGCGAGGCCCGATCACCGCGCTGCGCGAATGGATCGAGGCCAACATCAACGACATCGAGGCCGCTCGAGCGAGTTCGCGGCAACACCGTGACTCGGCTGACCAACAGTCGACGAGTTCCTGACCGCCCCGACTTCCCGAGCCCTGCATTCGGTCTGGCCGTCGACCGGGCCGCGCAGCAATCGATTCGAGCGGCTGGGGACAGGCCGTGCAACTTCTAACCCACCGCTACGACGTCGGGTTCTACTGGGGTGCAGAGGGTTTCGTGATCGCGGCGATCGTGGTCGCGATCGCGATCCGGGTCCCGGAAGCCGGACCCGATGATCGATCCGGACAGATCGGCGACGATCCCGGTCCGACCGCGCCCCGCCCCTCGGCGAACGGGTTTCGCCGAGGGGCAGCGTCGGTCAGTTGTAATCGGAGACGAAGCCGAAGTTGAAGTGGTGGCCCTTGGAGGTGCAGGAGACCACGCCTCGGAAACCGCTGCCGGTGCAGGTCGCGCCGCCGTAGGTGAGGCTGGCGTCGGGGCCGTAGGGGGAGTTGGAGCCGGGGACCGGGCCGCCGCCGGTCAGCTGGGGGCTGCCGGGGCGGCCGTGGAGGCCGAGGGGACCCAGGGCGGGGTGCGCCGGGAGGAACGGGACGTCGATGGAGATGTTCGAGATCGGCAGGCCGTACCAGCGCATGTCGTAGTTGGTGATGTCGCATCCGACGTCGCCGTTGGGGCGGATGGCGCAGCTGGCCAGATTGCTGTAAGCGAAGTACACCGTGTCGCCCACCAGGTAGTCGGCCGGGTTGGCGACCACGGTCTCGGCGTTCGCGACCGCCGAGCTGGAGATCGATGCGGCGGCTACCGCCAAGGCGGCTGCGGCGAGGGCGGTGTTGATGCGAACCGGTGATGCCATGGCTCTCCTTCGGTGATGATCGTGCTCGGATTGCGGACGTGTTGCCATCGGGCACACCGGATTTCGTGTCACGTCCGGCGGCGCCACGCTAGTGGGTCTCGCTGGCAATTCACTGTCAGGGCGTCCGCAGTGCTCGCGTGCGCAGGTGATGGCTCAGATCGCCCACCAGTCCGAGGCGCCCGAGCCGCGCTCCAGCTGCACGGGTTGGCGTTTCGAGCTTGCGAACCTGGCCTACTCGGTCGGGCCAGGCCTCACCCTTTGGAACGAACCGCGGCCGGCGCTCGGTGCTGTGCGGAGGTCCGGTGCTTTCCTCACGCCGACACGATTTCGAAAACCGGGTGGGTGCGGGCGTTGTCGAGGAATTGCTGCAGTGATGAGTCCACATCCACATCCAGGTAAGGCAGCACGAAGAACCGTCGATACACTGCCACAATGGGTTTGGGAACGTGTGGCGGTCCCGTGACCAGCGATGCGCGCAACACCTCGGCCGCTTGATCGGTGGGCAACTCGACGGCCGTCACGGACTCGAGGTGTCTGCCCTGGCGCAGCGTCGCCTTTCCTTGTGCCGCTCGCAGGTTGCGCACCCAGTTCACCGTTCCATAGGACGCGACGAGATATCGTCGGCCGTGTTGTTCGAACACCGCCAGCGGCGTCTGGATGGCGCGGCCGGTGCGACGTCCGGGCACAGTGAGGACGCGAAAGGTCCACATCGGCAACCCGGCGCGTATCACGGTCCGCATCCACGCGTTGGATGCCCTGACACCCCATCCCGCTCGATACGGCTTGGCCATGAACTCGAGGGTTCACCTGTCCACACGTGAAGGCAAGTGCCCGCGAGCAGCCTCGACGAAGCCGGTTCGGCCGGAGGGACGGTCGTGGATCCGACAGCAGCGCGGTGATCGCGGCCGCTGGCCCGACCGCCGGCTGATCCGGCCCGCCTGCCCACGCCGGTGGGAGGATCTCGGTTGAAACGTCGGCGATTTCGCGAAGGCGGGCCGCGCTGCTCACCACCGACGACAAGAACATTCCGCTGGAAGCCCAGCGGTTCATGGCCGAGCGCGCGGGGCCGAATCGATCGAGATCGCCGCCTCGCACGCGGTCACCGTGTCCCAGCCCGGCGCGGTCGCCGAGCTGATTCTGTGTGCAGTACAGCAGTCGAACTGACCCGTCCGGTGCGTCCGCAGGCCGAGGTGGTCACGCACACCGACGAGTCCTCGCCCGGACCGCGTGAACCCGTTCTACCTGTCTCCGCCGGTCAAGGTGTTCAGCCGAATCCGGTTGCCGGACGGCCATGCCGGGTATCGGGTTCGGCGGTGCGCGGAACGCCCGCAGATCGACGCGGGACTGTTCAGGCCAGGGTGCCGTGGGGCTGGATGCGGCGGACACCCTGGTGATTCCGGGGACTGCCGAACCACTTTGATCGTTTTCCGAACACTCGAGCGACGTGGGCGGACGAGATGGGGGAGCCGGTAACGACCTCGTCATCAGTCGGCCACGATCGGGCACCGACAGGTTGAGAAGGCCGACCCGTTGGTATGCGCTTAGATGTCGGCACAGCGCACGACCCCGACGGCTGAGCCGATACGAGGGTCGCGCCCCACGTGCTCTACCGGGACGCTGGGGCGGGACCCTTGTCCATCTGATGTGGTCAGCAGGGAATTCGTTCGCGGAGGGTGAGCAGGATGCGGTCGAACGCCGACACCGTGCCGGGCTCGGCCGGTGGCAGGGTGGGCAGCTCACGGAGTAACTGCCCGGCCAGGGCGCGGAAGTTGGTATTGGTTTCCTGGGACCGCCACACCAGCATCTTGAACGCCTGCTCGTCGCCGATGCCGTACATGCGCATCAGGACGCCCTTGGCCTGCTCGATCACCGCCCGCGCTTGTACGAGTGGCCGCCCCGGCGATCCGGTGATGCCGACCGACCGCGAGCTGGTCCCGGGACGATGAGTCCCGGCTGTTTCCCGGCCATCGCACGGGGTACGCGATCAACGACCAAGGGCGAACGATGGCAGATCGGGATTGCTCGACGGGGTGGTGACTGATGAGTGGGACCCCTCAGGATGCTGGGATCGCCGGCGAGTACTGGCCGGCGACCGTGTTCGTCGATCTGCCGAACGACGAGAGGGCGCGCGTGTTCACCGACGGTGCGGTTCCGGTGTCGCTGTCCGGCGAGGTGGCGGTGCGGCTCCCGGCCGACGCCGGAGAGCTGGCCATGCTGCGTGCGCTCGCCGAAACCCTCATGCTCACAGCCGATTTCACGATCGATGTGGTGACCGATGTGCGGGTGGCGCTGGACGAGGTCGCCACCGCATTGATCGCGGCGTCCCAGGCCGCCAGCGGGCCGACGACACGCAAGTGCACCGGGTCGGACCACAGTTCGGCCACCTTGTCCAGATTCGAGAAGGCCTGAAGGTCTTCGGCCCGGTCCAGCGAGTGCTCGACCGGGACCTCGCTGACCAGCGCGGCGATCGAGCCTTGCCGCACGGTCCGGATCGGGGCCGGATGCCGGCCGGTGCCCTGCACCTCCAGGTGGGCGTCCGCGGGGACGATCCCGTAGATCAGGGCTGTCGTATTCGGATCCGATTGCGTCCGTGTGTGTTCCGATGGTGTGTCGTCCGTGGTCATGATCGGCTCCTCGGGCGGGTTCTCGTCGCCTGCCCGGAGAAACAAACTCCTTGTCGTTGTTCGTTTCTCGCCTATCCCGTCTCGACGGGTCTATGCACTGACCTGTCGAGCCGACTCGCGCGCCCGCACGCGCCGCAGCGTAGCGCCCGATCGCCTGAGCGCGCCCGTGCGGCGAAAGATAGCGCAGTACTGCGAAACGGACTGAGGCGACGTTTCGGGTGCGGGAACGCGGGTAGGCGAGGAACGGGTCACGTCGGTGGCCCTCGAAATACGGCACCCATGGGAAGGAAACGATCATGAGCGCAACCGACAAAGCGAAGAACAAGGCCGACCAGCTCGCCGGCAAGGCCAAAGAGAAGTTCGGCCAGGCGACCGGCGACAAGCAGCGCGAGAATCAGGGCAAGGCCGACCAGGTCAAGTCCAACCTGAAGGACGCGGGTGAGAAGGTCAAGGACGCCTTCAAGAATTGATGCGCGGACGCCGCCGCACCGACGATGCCCGCAGCGCCGTGCCGACATCGTCGTCCGGCAGATGCGGTCGCGGTCGCGGAACTGCTTGCCCGGCACCGGATCTGGCGGCGCGGCACCCACGCCGTCCCGGCCTGATCACGGACCGCCACGGTCCGGTATCCCCGGCCCCCGCCCGGAGCCCCGACGGATATCCAGACCAGATGGTCTGGCGGCACATCGCAGTCACCGATGCTGTTGCCCGGCAATCGTTGTCACGGCTCGCGTATGAGGTGGCAATCGCGCGGCTCGAAGGAGTCGGGCGAGACGACGAGACGAGAGGAGAACTCCGGTGTCAGCAGAACTCGAAGGCGTCCGCGCCCTGATCATTACCGCCAATACGGGGGTGGAGCGCGACGAGATAGCGGTACCCAGGGATCAACTGCGTGCCCGCGGCGCGCACGTGACCCACGCCGCGGTGGAGGCGATCGATGTGCACACCTACCGTCACGATCTCATTCCGTCCGAAACGCTGCGGCCGGACGCCGCCCTCGCCGATGTGGATCCCGGCGCGTTCGACGTATTGGTCATTCCGGGTGGCACGGTCAATGCCGACAAACTCCGAACCGACTCGGGGGCAAGGGAACTGGTCCGATCCGTCGTCGCGGCCGGCCGGCCGATAGCCGCGATTTGCCATGGCCCGTGGCTGCTGGTCGAGGCCGCGGTGGTGGCGGATAGGACGGTGACGTCGTATCCGTCGTTGCGCACCGATCTGATCAATGCCGGCGCGGCCTGGGTCGACGAGCCGGTCGTCCGGAGCGATGGCGACGGCTGGACGCTCATCACCTCACGCAATCCTGACGATCTTCCCGATTTCGTCGATGCCATCGCCGCGGAGTTGAGCGTCCGGACGTCGTGACGCAGCATTTGTTGACGTGTGCGCTGCCCGGCCTGGATCAGTGCGGGCTCGGGGCTGGTACTGATCATCTCGCCAGCCGGTGAACGGGCTAGCCCGTGAACGGGTTTCGACGCTCGATCAGCCGCTTGTACAGCGTCTGCTGGATCGTTTCGCGGACCTGATCGGTGATCTCGAACATGGTGATCGGGTCGTCAGCGGCCTCGGGGCCGTACGTGCCGGTGTAGATGGGGTCACCGAACTCGATGTGCCACTTCGACGGCAGCGGGATGGCGCCCAGCACACCCAGGTGTGGGAACAGCGGCGTGACCGGGAAGTACGGCAGCCCGAGCAGCCGGGCCAGCGGCGTGAGGTCGGCCAGTTTCGGATAGATCTCCTCCGAGCCGACGATCGAGCACGGGATGAGCGGCACACCGGTCTTGAGGGCCGCCGAGGCGAAGCCGCCGCGCCCGAACCGCTGCAGCTTGTACCGCTCGCTGTAGGGCTTGCCGACGCCCTTGAAGCCCTCGGGGAACACGCCCGCCAACTCGCCGGTGCGCAACAGCGCCTCGGCGTCGGTAGGGCAGGCCAGCGTGTGCCCGGCCTTGCGGGCCAGCTCGCCCAGGATCGGCAGCTCGAAGACGAGGTCGGCGGCCAGCAGGCGAAGCGCGCGCTGTCTGGGATGGCGATCGTGGACGGCCACCTGCAGCATCAGCGCATCCAGCGGCAGCACGCCGGCATGGTTGGCCACGATCAACGCGCCCCCGGACTCGGGGAGGTTCTCGATCCCGGCGACCTGCACCCGGAACCATAGCTGCGACAGCGGCCGCAGCACCGGCAGGATCAGTGACTCCAGCAGGTGCTCGTCGAGGCCGAACTCGTCGAGCCGGTAGTCCCCGGTGAGGCGGCGACGCGCGAAATCGACCGAGCCGCGGACGCCCGCAGTGAGATTGCCTCGCACCAGGTCGCCGAGGGTCACGCGGCGACCGCGGCGACGGCGAGATTCCCGACACGCATGAGCTGAACCACCATTCGATTCGTTCTTCGGAACTGCAATCGTGGAGTGTGGAGCACAGAAACGGGGCGAGCGGTTCGATCCTATCCCGGTCCGGTCTCGCCCGTCGGCGTGGGTGAGGGCAGCGGACCGGTCGCGAGACGCCCGATGCCGGCACGCGAGCCCGGATGGAAGGCGTGCCTGTTACGTATTCACGCAGGCGGGTAAGCGGCAGGCAGGAGGTGGATGGAGATGGCCGTACTGCTTCTGGTTCTGCTGCTCGCCGTCGTGCTCGCTGTCCTCGTTCGGAGGAGTTGATCATGCGGGCCGGGGCCGCTGGAAGAAGGATGCTTCCGCACCCGTGCGGTGAACTGTCGGCGGGCGTGGTCGAGGCGCTCGGAAAGCCGGCCGGCTCAGTGTTCCCGCCGGCGTCCGCGCCGGCTGATCCCTATGGCCGCGATCTGCATCTGGCGCTGCACACGTGCTATGGCCTGCATTACGAGGGTTTCGACGGTGTGGACGCGGGCTGGGAATGGGATCCGGGCCTGTTGAGCGTGCGTATGGAGCTGGAACGCCATTTCCTCGAGGCGCTGCGCGCCGATGTCGCCGATGGCGTTGATGTGGAGACCGAACTCGAGGAACTGTTGATCGTTCCCGACGAAGAGTCCGGTGTCGCGGCGTTTCTGCGGTATCAGGGCAAGCCGTGGCAGGTGCGCGAGTATTTCGTGCACCGGTCGATCCTGCACCATCAGGAGGCCGATCCGTACGCGTGGTTGATTCCGCGGTTGCGCGGTCGGGCCAAGGCGTCGCTGGTGGCCGTCGAGTTCGACGAATTCGGTGGTGGCCACGGTGACAGGATTCATCAGCGGCTGTATGCCAATCTGCTGGAGGGGGCGGGCCTGGACCCGTCGTATCTGGCCTACCTGGATGTGGTGCCGGCGCCGATGCTCGCGATCGTGAACATGATGTCGCTGTTCTGTCTGCATCGTGGCCTGCGGGGCGCGGGTGTCGGTCACTTCGCGGCGGTGGAGATCACGTCGTCGCCGGCGTCGCGTCGTTTGGTCGAGTCATTGGAGAGGCTTGGAGCAGACCCGGCGTGTATCGCGTTCTATCGCGAACATGTCGAGGCGGATGCGGTGCACGAGCAGCTCATGCGACGTGAGGTGATCGGGGACCTACTGGCACGCGAACCGGGCATGCGTGCCTCGATAGTTTTCGGTATCCGCGCCACGAACCTGCTCGAGGACCGTTTCGCCGATCACGTGCTGCGCTGTTGGCGTGACGACCGTACGTCATTGCTCGGCCCGGAAACGCCCGGCGCAAAGGATCAGAATTCGATGGCTCATTTGCGTGTGTCGAGCTAATTTTTGGCTATTCACGGTAGGTGATGTTGATTCGTGCACCAGGCGTGTACAGGCCCCAGGCCGATACACACTTGCTCATCGCCGCGATGACCGATGCGGGCATTCCGCCGCACGGTCGTATCCTCGATGTCGGTACCGGAACCGGGATACTGGCGATCGAAGCGGCCAGGATTCGGGCCGCGTCGGTCACTGCCGTGGACATCTCGCGTTCCGCGCTGGCGTCCGCGTGGATGAACAGCCGGCTGCGGGGCCTCGAGGTCGAGTTGATCCACGGCGACTTCGGCTCGGTGTTGTGTGGCCGGCGCTTCGACGTGGTGGTTTCCAATCCGCCGTACGTGCCGTGCCTGGGCAGCGGGCGTCCACGGGGTGCGGCGAGATCCTGGGACGCGGGGGCAGACGGCAGGGCGGCGATCGACTCCCTGTGCCGGCTCGCACCCGAATTGCTTTCCACGACTGGAATGTTGCTGATGGTCCATTCCGCGCTGTGCGGAGTCGACAGCACCTTGAACCGCCTGAGGGATGCCGGGTTGAAAGCCGCGACAGTCTCCAGGGCGAGTGTCCCGTTCGGCCCTGTGCTGCGCCGGCGCGCCGGATGGTTGGTTGGTCGAGGACTGTTGCGCCCCGGCCAGAGTCACGAGGACCTGGTGGTGATCCGTGCCGATCGAACCCGAAAATGACCGACGGACAATCACTTACACCGTCGACGGGCCCATGCTGGTCGAGGGACCGGTCCAACTGGTGACCGCTGATGGCCGCAGGATCGTTTGCGACCGGTGCGTGGTGGCACTGTGCCTGTGTCGCCGCTCGGCCATCTACCCGCTGTGCGACACCAGCCACCGCAAACGCCGCCACTGACCGCATCACCGTCGACGAGTGGACACCACGCTCGCGGACTTCGCCTACCGTGGCTCTTCGGCCGACTGGGCCCCACGGGAGAGGTCGGTCAGTGTGTCGACGAGGGGGGTGAGTCGCCGAAGTTCTTCCAGGTGTGTGGCGCTGAGCAGGGCGAGGGTTTGCTGGCCGGCCTCGGTCAGGGTGAGGCGGACGACGCGGCGGTCCTTGCCCTCTTCCCGGTTGCGGGCGACGAGCCCGAGTTGCTCGGTGCGATCGATCAGCTGCACGACGCTGTGGTGGCGGGTGCTCAAATAATCCGCGATTTCGCCGACGCTGGGCCCGCTCGGGCCGAGATGGCCCCGGATTGCCAGCAGCAGTTGGTGTTGAGCGCTGGTAAGTCCGACGTCAGCCGCCCGCCGCTCACTCCACCGTAGGAACCGGCGCAGTCCGGCGCGGAAAGCCAGCAGTCTCGAGTACTCCTGGTCGGTGAGGGGTTCGGGCGACGACATCGACCCATGTGTCATGAAGTGATAATATCACGGAGTGACATATAAACCGGCGGTGATTCGGACCGGTTCCGCGTCCCGTCGTGGCCGATCTCAGCCGTCCGGTTCGAAGTGCCTTCATTCGGCGTCCGAAGGGTGGTGGAAGATATGGCTACTGAGGCCATGGGCAGCATGAGCCTGCATCCCGACATCGTGGAGCTGCGGGCCAAGCATGAGAAGTACGAACTCGCCGCGATGGAACCGGCCGCCCAGGCGGTCACCGGCCTGATGTTCCTGACCGGGCTCTACATCGCGATCTCCGCGTGGGTTGTCGGATTCACCCGGTTCCCGACCTTGACCGTGAACAACCTGATCGTCGGGATCGGCCTGGCGGTGCTGGCGCTGGGGTTCGCCTCGATGTACGGGCGGATCCACGGCATCGGCTGGACCGCTCCGCTGATCGGCCTATGGATGATCATCACCCCCTGGGTCGTCAGCGGCGATGTCGCCCGTACCTCGACGATCTGGAGCAACGTGGTGGCCGGTGTGGTCGCCCTGGTGCTGGGGCTCGGCTCGATGGCGCTCGGCATGCGCCAGACCCGTTGAGCGCGAACCGCTCTCCCTAGTGCGAGCCGGACTGTCACCGGCATCGCTCTGATCGATGCGTCGCGGGCAGGCGGGCGGGGTCTCTTCGCGGACAACGAAGTCCGGAAAGAGGCGATGACAATGATGTCGGCCACCAGTCGGCCCACGACCCTACCGTCGCTGAAAGCCCTGCACACCGGGTCCGGTGAGCCCCTTCTGCTCCTGCACGGGTTCGTGATGTCCCCGCGTTGCTGGGAGCCGACCGCGGCACGGCTGTCGGACACGTCCACGGCCGGCGCTGATCGCGCGCACGACGAGCAGCCGAGGGCGCCGGGCGAATGACACCGTTGACGGTCTGAACCGGATCACCGCGGATCGCAATCAGATCCGTGCCCGTGCGGAAGGTAACGGGTTTGTCTCGCTGGCGTAGCGGGTATTCTGTGTAGACGGTTGACAACTACCAGCGCAGTCTGTGCCACAGTCGCGGTGTAGGCGACAAACAGTGTGGCAGAACCTCCATTTTCTCGGGTCGTCACACACACCTGGACAAGGGATCTGATCCTGATGTCGAGTTCGTTCATGGTCGCAACCGGATCCACACCAGCCCAGCGTTGTGGCCCGCCCACACAGCTGGGCATCAGCCACAGCAGGCCGTCGCCGTCGACGACGGTCCTGACCGCCACCGGCGAGATCGACTACTGCACCGTCCAAGCATTCCGTGAACACCTCACCGAGGCCATCGATACCAGCGGCCGCCTCGTGGTGGTGGACCTGTCACGGATCACCTTCCTCAGCATCTCCGGGCTGCTGGCCGTCCTCGATGCCGACGACGCTGCTCGCCGCCACCACATACGCCTGCGGGTGGTCACCGGACCCCGGTGTGTGGACCGGCTGTTCGAGGTCTGCGGCCAGGCCACCGACCTGGCAATCACCCACACGATCGCCGCCGCCTGCACACCGGGGCCACGAGCCCTGACAGCTGCGCGCACGCTGCCCTGATCGGATCACCCAAGCCGGTAATCGGCTGCCCAGATTGAGGCAGTAGGTCAGCTTTTGCGCCCGCTAATTCTGTGATCGCCAGTCGCGCACCGCGTCTCGCATCCGGTCGAATACTGCCAGCGGTGGTCCGCTGATCAGGTTGGCCGCGGGGGAGGATCCGGCGTGCGGATGCGGCCGGGTGGGTGCCACCGCTTCAGCAGCGCGCACCGAACCCGCCAGATGTTCGAGCTCGTTCACCGAGTACTGGCGACGCAGCAGGACGAACTCCTCCGCCTCCTCGTGCGCCGCGTGCTGCGTCACCGCGTCGCCGAAATCGGCGAGTTTGGACATGAAGTCCGGGTGATCGACTCCCAGATCGTAGAGCTCCGCGAGCGCCCGTTTGGCGTGATTCTCCTCCTCCACGCGGGCGTCGACCATCTCCTCGACGCCGAACATGGCTCGCTTCGCGACGGGATGCACCACTTCTTCCTCGGCGCTCTCGTGTACCGCGAGCAACCGGACCAGCTCGGTGAACAGTTCCTGCCGGTCCTCCGGATCCGAACGGAGTTGCTCGAGCAGGGTCGAGATCTGTTCGTGTTGTGCGGTCAGCAGATCGACCACATCTTGCTCGGCCATGGCTGTTCCTTCCCTCTTGCCTACAATCACTTGATTCGAGCCGATGTCGCCTTGGCTTCGGCCCGCTGGTGTTCGCGCCGTTGGCGCATCAACACCCAGGCCACAAGCGCGATGACCACAACCGCGACGACGATGATCACGATCACGATGGTGGTGCTCATCTTTCGACTCCTCGCACTCTCCCCGCGGTAATCCTTATGCGACTCGACTACCCCCGAGCTGGGAAAATAAGCGATCAGAGCTCGCTTTTCCCGGGACCTGTCTCTATTCGCCCGTGGCAGCTGCCGCGACATTCTGGACCGCGCGCTCAGCGGCTCGCATCTCTTTCGCGTAGAGCAGGCCGTAGGTGAAGCCGTTCTCGCCGCCTGCCGTGCCCGCTGCTGTGGCGGTTCGCCACAGGAACTCGGTCGAGACGACGCTGTCGTTGTAGTCGCCGAGCAGGCGCTGAATCTTCTTGTAGTGCTTGATATTCGACTTTGCCCGCGCCGGCTTTCGAACGGGTTTGTGCAATTCGGCGGCATACCGTGCGCGCTTGGCGGCTTTACGCGCGCGGTGCAGCGATTCGTGTCGCTGGTTGTGCAATGCGGTTACCAATCGGCGGTCGGCCTTGTCCGCGGCCCGGCGGGCCCGCTTCACGAGTTGGCGCCGCCGGATCCGTCTCGCGAACGGCGGCTGTGATTTCCACGTCTGCAGGGTCGCGAGCAGTCGCAGGTAGCGGGGCGAGTTCATTGCCTCAGCGAGAGCATTGCGGCTCGGCAACTGCCGAGCCAGCAGCGTCGCGTCGATCCGGGCAGCGACAGGACCCAAGATGAGTTCGGGCGGTAGGGCGTTGAGTTCATCGGCGAGGCGTCGGCGTTGGACGTGGCAATCGCGTATGTCGCCGAGCAGCGCTGCGTACCATTTCAGCTCGTTGTCGATCTCGCCGATGGCGGAGCGGTCCAGCAGCTTGCCGAACACGCGTAGCGTGCTGCGCAGTCGCCGCGTCGCGACACGGGTGTCGTGGATTGGTTCCTCGCCTCGGCGTAGCCCGACGTCACCGACGAAGATCAGGTCGATCTGTGTGGTCATGTATTCGTGGACGGCACGTTCCGCCCGCGAACCGGTGACGGCCGGTCCGGATCGCTCCGCCAGTACATGAGACAGCTTGGAGCGGTAGCTCGACTCGCGGGCGCCTGCCTCGGCGAGCCGGTCCCGCAATACCGCCGGGACTTTGTCGGTGTGAGGGCCGAGTTCGACCTCGATCTCACGCCAGGCAATCAGTTCAGCAGGCCGGTCGGCTGTGGTCGAGTCCACAGTGTCGTCATCGATCTCGACGATCAGTTCGCCGTCCGAACCGACGATGCGGTGACGGCGGCGCAAGGTGTGAACCCTGGCGACCTCGTTCAAAGGCCTACCCAGTGCTGCGCCATTGACGACCTCGGCGAGTTCGTGCGGCAGCTCGTCCGACAGTTGGGTGGTTACTTCGACGCGACCGGAAGATTGGGGGACCTTCAGCTGCCAGCCGGATTCGTCGTCTCCCTCACGGCGACGCAACGTCAGGTCGTGGGCGAGCAGGTCTCGCTCGGCGGTGTCGAAATAGGTACTGGTCAGCTCGACCGGGATCTCCTCGATGCGGCTGTTCGCGACGAGGTCGTCGAGCCTTGGAAGAGTGAAGTCCCGGTCGACCGCCCATTTGCTCTCACGTTCGAGTACGTCCTTCATGCGATGGCGTATTCCCTGCAAACCACACGTCAAACAGGGGCAAAAGCGAGCGATTCAGGGGTCAGCAATGGCGACGGCCGCCGACAGCGCGGCCCATCGACCCCAACCGCAGTAATACGAGCCCGATGACGACCACCATGATCCCGATGGTCCAGAGGATCGGAATGCCGAATATGAACCCGACGATGAGAAGGATGATTCCGAGAACAATCATGGCCACTACCTGGTTTCGCTGCTGTGCTCGAAGGGCCCGAGAAGCCCTCCGGCGCCGATGTCGGGCATGAGGCGCATGCCCTCACGTCGGCGGTTCGATCAGCGCACCGAATCGTCCAATGTCCCCAGCCTGTGCAATGTCTCTCCGCGTGGCGTTCGATCTGTGCGTCCCTCTATGAGATGAGCGACCGTACGTGCAGCGACAGCGCGGCGGCCAGTTCGCCGCGCGGGTAGAGCCCGCGGCTGCTGACCGCATCGAGAGCGAGGCCGTCGACCGTGGCGAGGAGTATCGCGGATCGCGTCGCGGGGTCGGGGATGTTCGCGGCGGCCAGCTCGGTCTCGAGTTCCCGGCGAATCTCGGCCAGTACGCGGTGTTGGATGTCGGCGAGGGTCTCGTTGGTGGCCGCGCGCGCCGCGAAGGAGACCATCACCCGGGCCTCGTGCTCGCGTTCGTCGTCGAGTGGAAGCAGTTGGGAGAGTGCGGTGATCAATCGATCGCTGAGGGAGGCCTGTGGGTCGATGGCGCTCATGCGGGCGCGCACCCGGGCGGTGAGCTGCTCGAAGGCGAAGGCGTAGAGCTCGTCCTTGGTGGTGAAGTGGTGCTGAACGGCGCCGATGGAAACCTCTGCCGCGGCGGCGATCTCACGGATGCTCGCGGCGTCGAGCCCCCTCGATCCCGCGATGGCGAACACCGCGTCGGCGAGCTGCTCCGAGCTGGTCGATCCGTATTTGCGCACATCGACAACCATACACTCGTATGGAACAATACGAGTGTATGGAAATACGTCGAAAAGCCCGCTCGCGCACCGTGATCACCGGTTCCGCGGGTCTGGCCGCCCTGATATGGATCGCATGGAAGGTCGACCCCACGGCCTCCTCGTCACCGCTGGTTCCCTCCGTGGAGTCGGCGCTTCTGCTCGCCAACATTCCGCTCACCATCGCGTGGCCGAGCCGGAAACGCGCCGTGGCGGCGGCCTTCCAGCGCTGTCTGCTCAATCCCGTTGTGCGCCTGTTGTTCCGGATCGGTTTCGTGCCCTTCGGCTATGCGCTCGTGGAGACGGTGGGGCGGCGAACCGGACGGCGATACCGAACGCCGGTGGGCAACGGATCGGCCGGCGACGTCTTCTGGATCATCGCCGAACACGGGTACCGGGCCGGATACGTCCGCAATCTCATGGCCGAACCCGCCGTCCGGGTGAAACTCCGGCAGGGCTGGCGCTTCGTCTGGCGCACCGGCCAGGCGACAGTTCTTCCCGGCGAGGATCCGCTGGAAAGGCAACGGCGACTGGCTCGCTGGCGACCACTGCGGATTCTCAACGCGATCATGGTCCGCGCGCTGGGCGCCGACCTGCTCGTCATCCGGATCGACTTGGACGCGCCTCCGGGCTCGGTTCGGTCGACAACAGAGCTTTGAATGGCTACGGGTTCTGGTGTATCGGAGTGCGATTGCATTTGCTGATGGGTGACGAGTCGAAACGCCTATCGGTTTCGTTGATCACGCTGATTCTTAGTTGGCTCGCGCCGATCGCGAGGTGCTCGAAGATCGAGCCGAATCGGCTGCGGCACTGCAGTATTCGGTGGTCAACGGCATCGAGCCGCTGCGTTCCTGGATCGGTGCGCGTGAGAATGTCGACCCTGCCCGTGTCCTGGTGACCAGTGCCTTGCACGGATTGAGCCTGCTGTTCTCCCCGGATCTACGTTGCGGGTCACACCGGCCGAAGCTGGGTGCCTTCGTGGTGTTGCGGGCCACGGGGCCCGTAGTCGAGTTCGGCTCCTCTGTTGCTGCTTTCGGTGACCGGGGCGGGAGAATCGAAGGGATCCATGATCGATTCGATGAAGATCAACGTGTCATTGGGTGCGGAGAGGGCGTTGTGCAGGTCCGCTGGAGTCTTTGCGACGAATGATCGCGCCGTGGTGTCGGGGCGAAGCACCTTCGGCAGCTCCGCGTATGCCCACGGGGCGATGTCGTTGTAGGACTCGCTCTTGCCGAGGTATCCGCGCTCGATGGTGTATCCCCCGTTGTTGATCAGGAAGATCACCGGCTTGTGGTCGTGCCGCAGGATGGTCGACAGCTCCTGCGCGGTCAGCTGGAACGAGCCGTCACCGACGAACAGTAGGTGGCGCCGGTCCGGTGCCGCGGTAAGCGTGCCCAGCAGGGCAGCGACCGAGTAGCCGATCGACCCCCAGTTGACCGATCCGACGAAGGTGCAGCCCTGCGGGAGCTTCAGGCCGAAGAGGGCGTACGACGTGCCGTTATCGACGAGCAGCACATCCCCGGGCCGGATGTAGTCCTGGATGGCTTGCCAATACGCCGCCTGCGTCAGCTTCGCAGACCGGTCGGTGTGAGCGGGTGGCGCGGCTGCCACGGGCCAGGGTGTGGCGCGATCGGTAACGCGCGGCACAGCGTCGATGACGCCGCGGAGAACTTCCTGGAGCGATACCGCCTGGTAGTTGTCCCTTCCGACGTCGACCGAGTGCGCGCGCAGGTGGATCGTGTCGGCGGGCAGCGAGACCGTGAAGTCGCCCGTCGTCGCTTCTATGGGTCGGTATCCGATGCAGAGCAGGCAATCGGCGGCCGCCATCGCGTCGAGTGTGTGCTGCGCACTCGCTTCGCCGTTGTAGACGCCGGCGTAATAAGGGAACGTCTCGTCGATTACCGCCTTGGCGGTGTTGCTCACCGCGACCGGAAGTTGCATCTTCTCGGCGAGTTCCATGACCTCTGCGGCGACGCCGAACCGGTCCGCGTCCAGATCCACCAGAATCGCCGGTGCTGTGGCGCCCGACAGGTGGGCGGCGACCCCGGCGATGCACGACCTCAGCCGTTCGGGGTCGCTGGATGGCTGTTCGAGGACCAGCGGCTCGACCGGAACCTCGATATCGAGGTAGGCGATGTCGGACGGCAGCTCCAGGTACACCGGCAGTTTCTCCCGCCAAGCGGTAAGGATCAGCCTGTCGATCTCGATGGCGGCGTTGCGCGGGGTCAGCCTGGCTTGTGCGGCGGTCACCTGCGCGAACGCGCCGAGGAAGCGGTCCCAGGTCCCGTCGGCCATCGTGTGGTGCATCCCCAGGCCCCGATCGATGGACCGCAGTGGAATCGACCCGCAGATACAGACCACGGGAACATGCTCGGCATAGCAGCCGGCGACCCCGTTGATCGCACTCATCGCGCCTACAGCGTTCGTCACGAGGAGTGCGCCCATGCCTTTCAGCCGTGCGTAGCCGTCCGCCGCATAGGACGCATTCAGCTCGCCGCAATTGCCGACCCATTCGATGGCGCTGCGGTCTTGGAGTTGCTGGATAAACTCGAGGTTGTAGTCGCCGGGGACGCCGAAGAGGTGGCTGATCCCGGCCTCTGCCAAACGGCGAAGCAGAAAGTCGCCGATCGTCATTCGCCGGGTCTCGCGCATGGACATCACGTGCTCCTCCGAATCGTCGGGTCACGAGGAAGTCATCGTCTCGAGCCTGGCCGAATCGGTCAGGCACCTTTCAGTATCTCGACCATCCGGTTGCCGAGGACAGCAGCCGAGGCCGGGTTCTGGCCGGTGGTCAGGTTGCGATCCTCGACCATGTACGGCTCCCATATCGGCCCGCGGCTGAAATCGACGCCGATCTTCTCCCTGAGGTCCGTCTCGAGTAGCCATGGGGCGAGTGCGGCGACGCCCACGGCCTCCTCTTCCTCGTCGGTGAAGCAGGTGAGGCGATAACCCTCGAACGGCGATTCGCCTCGGATCCTGGTGGACAAGATCGAGGCCGGAGCGTGACAGACGATGAAAAGCGGGTTGCCCGAGGCCAACTGCTGCGTGAGCAACCGCCCACAGTCAGCATCGAACGCCAGGTCCGCCATCGGACCGTGCCCGCCCGGCAGGTACACCGCATCGAAATCCTCGAGACGGACATCGGGCAATTGCAACGGCCGCCGCAATACCTCCGCTTCGCGGATGATCGACTCGAGCCGCAGGGCCCCGTCGATGCCGCCCGCCATCTGAGGGCGCAGACTCATCATGTCGACTGTCGGGATCACACCGTTCGGTGTTGCGACGACCACCTGGTGCCCGGCGTCGGTGAGGATCCGATATGGGTTGGCGAACTCCTCGGCCCAGTATCCGGTCGCATATCGTGAGCCGTCCTTCATCACCCAGTAACTGGCACCACTGACGATAAAGAGCACCTTTGCCATCGCGAAAGCTCCTCTCGGATCCCACATGCCCGTCAATCGGAAAACATTTGGCAACCGAACCGCAATCTCCCCGATCCTACACAACGGTCTGCCCCGTGCCAGCTGGTTCGCGGTCCCCGGCCAACGCCAATCAGTGGCGGTTCCGGCAAGAAATAGGAACAGCGGCAACCACTTTCGCGCTTGGCTGGGAACTCCACCCAAGCGCATGGCCCCGTTAGGCGCGGATTTCTCCCGGTCGCCGCCGACCCGAGACCCCTTCTTGGCCGCTCCCGGCCACGCCCGCGGCAACCTGATCGAGTACGAAGTCGGCGTCGCACGACGCCGCTCCACCGCGCTGCGCCATGACTCGGTATCGACGCCGTCGGGTACTACCGGCCGGACAGTCGAGTTGAATTGGTAGTCGGCTCATTCGCGGATTCGGTCGTATGCGACGAGCAGCTGCCGTGGACCACGCAGAATTGTGTTGGGCCGGTAGGGCGGCGGCACTTCGAGCAGGCGCGGTTCGCTGAGGCGGAGGGCGAAGGCGATGAGCGCGGTCTGGCCTTCCATGCGGGCGAGCGCGGCGCCCAGGCAATAGTGCACGCCGCCTCCGAAGGACAGGTGGGCGTTGTCGGGGCGTTCCGGCCAGAAGCGCTGTGGGTCGGTGAAGCGGTGGGGGTCGCGATTCGCAGCGGCGAGCATCATGATCATGCGGTCTCCGGCCGGAATGAGCTGTCCCGCAACGTGAATCGGCGCGGTGGTGCGGCGGCTGGTCATCTGGACCGGCGGATCGTAGCGCAACACCTCCCCAGCGCCGCCGTGGTGCGGTCGGCGACGCCCGCGCCGGACAGCTCGCGCACGATCAGGATGCGGTTCCCACCTCTGGCGCTGTCGAAAATGAAAGTGCCGCAGAAGACCTCGCGCTCTACGCCGTTGGCATCATGTAGAGCACAGTAGAACGGGTTCGAATCGTCTGGCGCACAGGACAACCGGGGACGGATTCGCTCACGATCGGTTTCGCTGAAACATTCCAGCACCGCGCATGTAAGGGCGGCGCGTTCCAGACTCAGCCCGCATCGGGTCCGTCCGGATGAGGCGGCGTGTGGACCCGTCCCGCGATGGCCGCGGCCACCAGGCACGAGAGCGCGCCCACCAGCAGCGCCGCCCGTGGCCCGGAGGCGTCGATGATCCACCCGGTGATCAGGCTGCCGATGGGTGTGGTGCCGAGGAAGACGAAGACCCACAGCGCCATGATTCGCCCGCGATAGCTCGGATCCGCGTGCAGTTGCAGGGCGGTCGATGCCATGGTGACGAAGCTGAAGCCCGTGAACCCGGTCGCGATCAGGGCGGTGCAGGCGGTGGCCGGATTCGGTACGGCTGCCGTCGCGGCGAGGCTGATGCCGAAGGCGGCTGCGGTCGTGACGAGATAGATGCGGCGGGGGTGGCGTACCAGTCCGACCGCGAGCGAGCCGCCCACCGAACCGATGCTGAGCATGGTCGACAGCAGGCCGTAGGTGCCGCCGGTGCCGTGAAAAGTGCGCTCCGCCAACACTGGGAGCAGCACCGGGAAGTTGAAGGCGAACAGTCCGACCAGCGCCATCATGGTCAGCGGCAGCCACAGCTGCTGCCGGGTGCGGGCGTAGCGCAGTGCGGACAGCACCCCGCCCGACCGCGCCCGGACGGCAACAGCAGCGGGCGCGGTCGGCCGGATCGCAAACAGCGCCCCGACCACCGCGAGGTAGGAGATCGCGTTCACCGCGAAACACGGTGTGGTGCCGATGAATGCGATCAGCAGCCCCGCCAGCGCCGGCCCCACCACGCGGGCGCTGTTCATCACCACGCCGTTGACGCTGGCCGCACTGGCCAGATCCGTGGGCGGAACCAGTTGTGCCACAAAGGCCTGCCGTGCGGGCGAATCGACGATCTGTACCACGCCGCCCGCCACGGTCACGCCGATGACCAGCGGGATCCCCGCCCGCCCGGCCACAGCCGCCGCCCACAGAACCGCCGCCAGCACTCCGTAGACCACCTGCGTACCGATCAGCAAGCGTCGCAGATCGACCCGATCCGCGACCACCCCGCCCCACGGCCCGAACAGCAGCGGCGGCACCCCGCCCGCGGCCAGCACCACACCCAGGGAGGCCGGTGATCCGGTCAGCTGCAACACCAGCCATCCGATCGCCGTCGCCTGCACGAACGTGCCACTGGCGGAAGCGATCTGCCCTGCGAAGTACCAGCGGAACGGGCGCGACCGCAATGCGCGAAAGGCATTCGCCCGCGCCCGTCGCGGAATCTGGTGTGCCGTGGCCGCTTCGGGCGCCACCGTCAATGCGTCACGATCCATCGCGTTCGTATCCCCTTCGGGTCGGCCGTTCCATTCTGGCCGTGGCGGCCGGGCCGAGGTCAGTCGTGCAGGGCCTGGGTCAGGACGCTGACCGCCTGCGCCACGGCGGCTTTGGCGGCGTTGGTGTCGTGCAGTGTGTTGAGCATGACGAAGTCGTGGACGATGCCGCCATAGCGGACGGCCGTCACCGGGACGCCGGCGGCGCGCAGTTTGGCGGCGTACGCCTCGCCTTCGTCGCGCAGGACATCGTTTTCGGCGGTGATGACCAGGGCGGGCGGCAGGCCGGTCAGCTGGTCGATCGAGGCACGCAGTGGAGACGCGGTGATCTGGGAGCGATCCGACTCACTGGTCGTGTACTGATCCCAGAACCATTGCATGCCTTCGAGGGTCAGGAAGTAGCCGGTGGCGAACTCGCGGTAGGAGGCGGTGTCGAAGTTGGCGTCGGTGACCGGGTAGAACAGCACCTGCTGACGGAATGAGACGTCGCCGCGGTCCTTGGCCATGAGGGTCAGCGCGATGGCCATATTGCCGCCCACGGAGTCTCCGGCGACAGCGATGCGGGTGCTGTCGAGGCCCTTGCCGGCGCCGTCGATGGTGACCCACTGGGCGACCCGGTAGGACTGCTCGTTGGCGACCGGGTAGTGCACGTCGGGGGAGCGGTCGTACTCGGGGAACACCACGGCCGCGTTCACCCCGACCGCCAGGTCGCGGACGAGGCGGTCGTGGGTGTGGGCATCGCCGAAGACCCAGCCCGCGCCGTGGGTGTAGATGATGACCGGGAGGGTCCCGGTGGCGTCCTTGGGCTTGACGATGCGTACCCGGATCGATCCGGTCGGCCCGCCCTCGACGGTGATCCATTCCTCGTCGATTTCCGGCTTGAAGATCGGGGAATCCTGCACCCCGTCGACGGTTTTGCGGCCCTCCTCCGGCGAAAGCTGGTACAGGAACGGCGGTTCCGAGGTTGCGTCCACGAAGGCCTGGGCGGCGGGTTCGAGTGAGATGCCGTGCGGATTGCCTGCCATGATCGTTCTCCCTTTGGTCGCG
Source organism: Nocardia sp. NPDC004711 (assembly GCF_053601595.1). Lineage (NCBI taxonomy): Bacteria > Bacillati > Actinomycetota > Actinomycetes > Mycobacteriales > Nocardiaceae > Nocardia > Nocardia sp. NPDC004711. The sequence continues at coordinate 22,564 of NZ_JBSGCB010000024.1, forward strand.
TCGAGGTGCGCGCGGTGCTGCGCACGCTCGTTCAGTGTTCGCTTCGGGAGTGGGTGACGGCCCCGCTTCACGGGCCAGGAATCCCTGAAATCGGGACACGCGCCGATCGGCTAGCGCGCGTGCGCCTTCCGGGGCCCGGCGTCGATGTGGTCGGCCCAAGCCGCGGGCACCGTGGCCAGGGAGATCTCGGCGATCTCGTGCAGGCGATGCACCGGGGCATCGAGGCGGCTGAGCTGGATCAGGCCCTGCGAGACCAGGACGATGTGGGCGCTGAGCACGGGAATCGTGTCGTGATCGCCGGCGGGTGCGGCCCCGCGGAGCCGCTCGGCCACCGCGTCCTCCATGGCCGCGGTGGTCCGCGCGCCTATCTCGGCCACCTCCGGGACTCGCGAGCCCAGGGCGGCCACACTGTTGATCATCAGGCAGCCGCGGCGATGGGGTTGCGCGGCGCAGTCGGCGATGATGGCCCGCAGCAGCGCCAGGACCGCCGCCCGCGCGGAACCCGGTGCGGCGAGTACGGTTTCGCGGACGAAGGCGGCCCGGCGATCGCAGTAGCGGGCGAATGCGGCCAGGAACAGGCCGCGCTTGCTGCCGTATGCCGTGTAGATGCTTCCATTGCCGACGCCCGCGACTTGCGAGATGTCGTCCACCGAGGTGTCGTCGAATCCCTTGGACCAGAACTGCTCGATCGCAACCTCGAGCAGATTCGATTCGTCGAACTGTCTCGGTCGTCCCATGGGGTCACCGTACCAATCCACGTGCTGCGATGCGCAAGCCTTGTTTTGGAGGCGTGGCTCCAGAATACTGGGTGACATGTCCTCATTCGCGGGTGCACCGCGCAAGCGCATCGGTTTCCTGATCTTCGACGGGGTCAAGATGCTCGATTTCGTGGGTCCGGCAGAGGTATTCGTGGAAGCCAATCAGACGGTCTCCGACTATGAGGTGGTGCTGATGTCACCCGACGGGCGTCCCGTGCTGACCTCGATCGGTACTCGGATCGAAGTCAGTGGCGCCGCGGCCGATTCGGGGCGTTTCGACACCGTGGTGATCCCGGGTAGCGAGCTGCCGCCGGCTCGCTTCGTTACCGGACAGGTGCTGGCCGCGGCCTGCTCGCTCTCGTCCCGGACTCGGCGTTTCGCCTCCATCTGCAGTGGCGCATTCGTAGTGGCCGAACTCGGGTTGTTCGACGACCGCCGCGCGACGACCCACTGGAAGTTCGCAGGCGAGCTGGAACATCGGTATCCGGCGATCGATGTGCGGCCCGATGCCATCTTCGTGCGCGACGGAAACCTGTACAGCTCAGCGGGAGTGGTGGCGGGCGTGGATCTGGCGCTGGCCCTGGTGGAGGAGGACCACGGGCCGGACGTGGCGCGGCGGGTGGCGCAATCGCTGGTGGTGCACATGCAGCGCGCGGGCGGGCAATCGCAGTTCTCGGCCTCGCTGAACGGACCCGCGCCGCGCAGTGCGCTGGTGCGTCGGGTGGTGGATCTGATTTGCGCGGATCCGGCCTATGCACACACGGTTCAGACCTTGGCCGCGCACGCCAGGGTCAGTCCGCGCCACTTGACCCGGTTGTTCCGCACCGAACTGGAACGCTCTCCCGCCGAGTACGTGGGATTCGTCCGTTTCTGCACCGCCCGAGACCTGTTGCACGCCGGGCATTCCGTCACCGAGGCCGCCGTCGCCGCCGGTTACGGCAACAGCGAGACCTTGCGTCGCGCATTCATCGCGCGCCTGGGTATCTCGCCGCGCAAATACCAGCAGCGATTCCGCACGACGGGCTCCCAAGCGGCGGCCCGGTCCGAGGAAGCGGAGCTGGCGGTGTCCTGATTCGGCGGATTCCTGGCTCGCAGGGCGCGGCGGTCACCGCGCGGCAGCTCGAAACTCGAAGGGGCGCGGTGCCTCCGGCCCGTGTCCCGACGAAAGGAGTCGCATGCCCGCCCCGACGGTAGTCCTGGTTCATGGTGCTTTCGCTGATGCCGCCAGCCGGTCCCCGGTGACCGAACGGCGACTCGCCCAGGGCATTCCGGTCCTGGTCCCGCCTGTCTACAATCGCAGCCTGTCCGCCGACGCCGCCGCTATCCGGGCGATCGTCGAGGCCATCGACGGTCCGGTGCTGGTGGCCGGTCACTCCTATGGTGGCGCGGTCATCACCGTCGCCGGTGTCGCGGTGGCCGGATTCGCCTACGTCTCCGGCTACGCGCTCGAGGAGGGGGAGAGTCTGGGCCAATTGCAGCGCGGCTTCCCGGATTCCGACCTCGCGGCCGATCTGGTCTACACCCTCTACCCGGTCGAGGGCCGCGAGCCGCGGCGGCATCGTCAATCGCTTTGGCGCAGAACGTGATTGCCGTGCTGCTCGCGATCGAACGTGACATACTGCCCGAATCGGAAATATGGGTAGTTGACGACGCAGGGGGTCGCGCACAACCATGAACCATGGCAGCAAATGACGAAGATCAGCAGATCGCGGCACTCGTCCGACGCCTCGCCGGACAGTTCCCCACAATCAGCACCGACACCGTCGAGGGCATCGTCGCCGAAATCCACCGCGGCTTCGACGGCCGGCCGGTCCGCGATTTCATTCCGCTACTGGTCGAGCGCGGCGCACTGCGGAGGCTTTCGGCAACCGGCTGATACGAGCCGCCGGTGAGTGACGATCCCGAAACCGCCCAGGCGCGTATGTTCCTCGCGGAACTCGAGTACCACGCCGAACGCCTGGTTCTCCGGCGCAGCCAGTGGCGAGACGACAAACCCAACCAGGCCGTCGAGGTCGAACTCGCGCAGGTTCATCGGCAGATCCGGAACCTCCGCCAGCGATTCCCCGGCCTGCGGCAGACATCCCGATGATTTCGAACGATCGAACAATGAAACGGAATTCGGGGCCTCGGGGTTGATGGTGTGGTCAGCGGCCGAATCGACACCCCAACCGGGTTCGGCCTTCCACATGGCGACCGAGGCGGGCTCGGCGAACGTTTCAGGCCGCCTGCGGTGCTGTGAGGTGGACACGGATGTGGTCGAGCAGTTCACGGGTTCTGAGCGGTTTGGGCAGGTAGTCACACGCAGCCAGCTGCCCGCCCGTACCGTGGTCCTCGCGCTGACCTTCACCGACCGCCGACCCGCCGACCGATTCTTCTGGCTACACGTGTCGCCGACGGGCGTCAACTTGTGCCGCGACGACACCGGAGCCCCGGTCGATGTCTGGCTCACTGCTCCCACCGCCGAGGTCACCCGCTGGTGGATCGGTGAGTTGTCCTGGCACGACCTCCAGGAGCAACCCGGCGTCGCCTTACACGGCGACCCGGCGCTGCGCCGCCGGATCCCGCGGTGGTTCACTCGCTACGTCTTCACGCCCGAGTCCCTTGCTGCATCGGATGAGGTTGTGCGCGAAAGCAAGTGAGGGCCCGTGAGGCTCGAGGTAGGGATCGCTCAGCCTGAGCGGCGCGGAGATGTTTTCAGCCTATTGCTCTTCGGGGAGTGCAGACACTGTTTACGCGACCGATCCGCAGGCCTCGAGAATGTCTCCCGCCAAGCGGTCGAGCCACTCGGCTATCAGCGTTCGTTCGCCGGGCGTCAACGTATCATCAGCGCTGTCGCGCAGCGCTTCGCGCAATGCGACAGCGCGCCCGGGCAGGGCTGAGGGGGTCGGCCGGTGCGCGTCGTCGCCGGTGATAATCCCGGCGATCGCGTTCTGCCAGGTGATCTCCGATGGGTGGATCGCGTAAGACCTTGCGCCGCAACATCGCCCATGACTTTCGGTCGGCCGGATAACCGCGCCGCACCAGCGGCCCGCGTCGCCGCAACGGCGCTGATATTCCTGCCCGTGGCGAGGAGAGGCGGCGCTGCTCCCACCAGTAGATCGCCGCGACTGTCGCGTACGCGGCGCCTACCGCGACCACGGGCATGAGCACTCCGACTGCCGTCAAGCCATCCGCTGGAATGTCTATTGGACCGCGGTGCCGGTGGCGACCGCCTCGAGTTCGGCCAGCGTTTCGCGAATGAACTCGACCAGGCTGCGGTCCGGCGGAGAATCGGCCCACGCGGTGTAGGCGATCTTGAAGACCGCGATGCCGACTTCGGCGGTGAGGCCCGCGGTCGGCTCGGGGACGCCGCGCAGGCGTAGCGCCTCGGCGCTGCTTGCCGCGAGCGCGGCGAGCTTGGTCAGCTCCCGTTCCTGTAGTGCGGGGTTCGCGGCGATCACGGACTGGCGCTGTTGGGCGAAGTCCCGGCGCTGCCCGATCAGTTCGGCCACCGCCTCCAGGCCCGCCCCCATCGCCGCGATCGGTGACGCTGAATCATCCACCTCGGCAATGGCGTTGGTGATGATGTCGTGCAGGATCTGCTGGTTGCCGAACAGCACCTCACGCTTGTCGGCGAAGTGCCGGAAGAATGTGCGCTCGGTGAGCCCGGCTCGCTCGGCGATGTCGGCGACGGTGGTCTGATCGAAGCCGCGCTCCAGATACAGCTCCATTGCCGCCCGGCCGAGACGGCCCGGCGCGTTCGGTTCCCAACGACCCATTCCGTGATTGTAAGACAGTGACGTCAGCAACTGACGTAGAAGTGATGACAGATGCTGACATGGAAGCTACTCTGATGTCAGATGCTGACATCACTAGTCGAGAGGGTTTTCTCATGCGTCTTTTCGTCACCGGAGCTTCCGGCTTCATTGGTTCCCGCGTCGTTCCCGAACTCATCGACGCAGGTCACGAGGTTGTCGGCCTGGCCAGGTCGGACGCCTCGGCCGCGGCCTTGACCGCGGCCGGCGCGCAGGTGCGCCGCGGCGATCTCCTCGATCCGGATAGTTTGCGTGCGGCTGCAGACGAGGCCGATGGGGTGGTTCACCTGGCTTTCCTCCACGACTTCTCCCAGTTCGAGGAGAATCAGCGCATCGATCGCCGGGTGGTCGACCTGTTCGGCGATGTTCTCGCGGGTTCCGATCGGCCGCTGGTGATCGCCTCGGGGCTGGTGCCGTTCGACACCGGTCAGCCCGGTGTGGCCGATGAGCCGATGATCCGCCGCGCCACGGCCGCCGCCACGGTCCGGCTCGCCGAACGCGGCATCCGATCGGTGGTGCTGGGTCTGCCGCCGACGGTGCACGGCGCGGGCGACCGCGGATTCATCCACCGAATCGTCGAGATCGCGAGGGAGAAGGGCGTGTCCGGCTATGTCGGGGACGGCGCGCACGCCTGGTCGGCCGTGCACCGCGACGACGCCGCGCGGCTGTTTCGACTCGCGGTGGACAAGGCCGAAGCCGGAACGGTGTGGCACGCGGTCGCCGATCCGGGCGTGGCAACCCGCGATATCGCCGAGGCCGTCGGCCGCCAGCTCGGGGTGCCGACCACCTCGATCGACCCCGCCGACGCGGTCAGCCACTTCGGTTGGCTGGGCATGATGTGGAGTATGCCGATGACCGGCGACGGCAGACCCGCCGCAGACACGCTGGGCTGGACACCGAACGGCCCAACGCTGCTCGCGGACCTGGCCGAACGCCACTACTTCCAGGACTGAGCCGCGCCGCATCGGTGCAGTGCCGTCACTTGCTATTGCGGCCATCGGAATCCGGGTCGCGGTACGGAAGCTCATCGAACGTCGAAGCGATTGGTGTGTCTTCTGTGGCCGAGCCTCGACGGGAACGACCATCCGGTCGAGATGGTTGCCGCGAGCCACGCTCTTCCGCATGAGGCCGAAGAAGTAGTGATCCCGCAGCTGCTCCAGCGAGCGAAGCGCGGCGTCGGATGGGTCTGCGACAGCTCTGCTGCCGCAGACCTGTGTCAGGGCTGCCGAGAACAGGCGGGGGACGTGGCGTTCATGCGCCGTGACCTGTGAGTTCGCGGCGTGCTTCCTGATCGAACGTGATGCGACCGGATCGGATGTTCTCGGCCAGGTGCGCGCGGGTCCGGGTTCCGGGAATGAGCAGGATATTGGGGGAGAGGTCGAGCAACCAGGCGAGCGCGATCTGGGCCGGCGTTCCCCCGAGTCGTTGTCCGATGTCGGTGAGGCGTGGGCTCGTCAGGATCTGGCGGCGGGCGGTGCGGGACATGCCCAGCGGACAGAAGGGGACGAAAGCGATGCCGCGGCTTGCGGTTTCGGCCAGCACGTCGGCCGAGCCCCGCTCGACGATATTGAACAGATTCTGTACGCACACGATCGGTGTGCGGTCCAGCGCACGCAGGAGGTGCTCGCGTGAGATGTTGCTCAGTCCGATCCCGTCGATCAGCCCGGCCTCTCGGGCCCGTATCAACGCGGTGAGTTGCGCATCGAATCGGGCACCGGGTGCCGCCCGGTCCATGATGCGGAGGTTTACCGCACCCAGGCGCTCGATGTTCAGTGCCTGGAGATTTTCCTCGATGCCCAGGAGCAGCTGATCGGGCTCGTCATATGGCAGGACGGCCCCGTCGTCGCCGCGTCGCGCCGCGACTTTACTGACGATCACCAGATTCGCGGGGTACGGGTGCAGTGCTTCCCGGATGAGCTCGTTGACGGTGCCGGGTCCGTAGTAGTGCGCGGTATCGATGTGGTCGATACCGCTCGCGATCGCCATGCGCAGCACCGCCAGCGCCTCATCGTGGTCGCGCGGCGGCCCGAAGACCCCATCGCCCGCCAGTTGCATGGCACCGTATCCGATTCGGTGGACTTCTCGGCGGCCGAGTGGGAACGTCCCCGCCTCTTCGAACCCGGCGACAAGGCCCGGCATGGATCCCTCCTGCGCTGTCTCGCTGCTACCCGACGTGATCGGAATCAAGACTCCCGGCCAGGCCGGTGAGAAGTCACCACCGGAATCCGGTGATGACCCTTCACCTGCTCGGTGGAGACGCTATAGCCGATGCCCGCGGTCGTGTGAACGTCATGAAAACTGTTCACAGATTCGTTGCTGAAAGATTGCGGATTGGCATAGTGTTGTGGTTGTTCGATCGCGGCACCGACACTGTGAGCGCAGGATCGCCTCCATTCAGCTCCATCGCGCTGCGGATTCGATAGTCGGGGACCCGTCTGCGAAGGATTCACCATTAGCCAATTCCCGCGCTCTACAACAGAATTCACGCTGCCGCGCACCCGTGCGGCTGAGTCCAGCAAGGTGCTTGTCGTCGAGAGCAACCCGGCGATGGCAGAGATCGAGGTACTCGTGCTGGCCAATGCCGGCCACGAGGTGATTTCCGCCCCCACCGCGCAGCATGCTTTGACCCTCGCTCGGCAATGGAATCCGGACCTGGTGCTGCTCGAGCTGGATCTGCCGGACCTGCCGGGCGCGCATCTGTGCCGGCAGCTGCGGAATCGTTCACCGATTCCGATCATCGCGGTCTCCCTCGATGGCAATCCCGATGCCATCGATGACGCCTACACCGCCGGTGCGTGTGACTACCTGCCCAAACCGCTCAGAACCCGTGAACTGCTCGACCACATCCGTGTCCATCTCCCGTCACCGCAGGCGGCCTGAAACGTCTACCGATTCCGCCGCGTCGCCGGGCGGTCAACACCTCTCTGCATGGGAAACGACCACAGCGTCGTCGATCCGGTCGCGCAGCATGGTGACCGGAACGTTCGGCGCCACGACATGGGTAATTCCGAGCCGGGCGCACGTCAGCGGGGCGACAACGGTTTCCGGGCGGTCCAAGCAGTTCTCGGCGGCATTGAGACGGCCTTCGGCGAACCGATTGTGGATCGAGACACGGAGTCGAACACGATGAAACCAACTCTCTCTTCGGGTTTCGCGATGATCCAGTGTCTCTCCCGGTCGGCCTGATCGATGCCCGCCTGGGAGACGCCGGGTGACATGTCCTTCGGGAGGCCACGCAACGGCGATGTGCCGACACCGGTGGCATGCGGCTCATCACGTCTGTCACCGGAGTTGACTGGTGCACAACCGATTTCGGTGACAGAACGCTGCTGCTGGGGAATGATGGAGTGTCTCGATAGATAGCAGTTCGTCGGTCAGTCCAGAACAAGGGGGCAATCTGTCATGGGGAAAGTCGATACCAAGGGTGTTTGGACGCGCGTCAGCGTCGAGGAGTCGCAGTTCGAGGGTCTGAGGCAGCCGGGCGTCAAATCAAGCAGCGGAGTCAGATCCAGCATCAGATGGGGAAGTGGCCAGCAGGGGAAGAGCGGTTACGACTTCACCGGCCTCACCGACGTCGAGGCGCGCCTGGACGGTAAGGACTTCAATCTCGGTATCTTCGCGCACTACAACCGCCGAATTCAGCTGAAACACAGTCAGTTCTCGGTGTATTTGACGGTTACTGTCGACTTCCAGGACGAGGGGTTCGACCATACGTTCACCCTGCGTTTCCGCCATAACGAGACGCCCAACCAGCCTGGGGACGTGGACGATGTGGTCAAACTCCCGACAGTCCACGAGGACGACATCGTGCGCGTCGATGATGTCGAATACAAGGTGACGATCAGCGGTTTCTTGGATGACAAGGGCCAGGTGAAGCCCCAGTTCGCAAACCCTGAGGGGGGAATCAAAAGAGTCTGGCTCGTAGCCCGATTCGAGCCGATCATCGAGCCGGGCTCCTGAACCGCGGCAGCCGGCGCGAGGATCATGCGTGCGCTGTCGGCCCCACCTCAGCGTGTGGCCGACAGCCCGTCGTCGCTGACCGCTGGGTCAGGCGGCTTCGGCCGCGTTTCGGATGATGGCGGCGACCACTTCGGGGCGGGACACGTAAATGGCATGGCTGCCAGGGGTTTCGGCCACGGTCGCACCGATACGTTCGGCCATCGATGCCTGCGCCGCGGGCGGAATCATCTTGTCCTCGGTGACGTGCAGGTACCAGCTGGGCTTGGACCGCCACGCGGCCTCACTGATGGCCCCGCCGAGCGCTTCCACACCCCACGGCACCTGGGAGTCGGCCAGGAACGTGGCATCCTGTTCGGCAAGGTCACCGGCGAAGGAATCCGGGAACTTGGCCCGGTCCAGGAACAGATACCCCTGCACCGGCGGCAGGATCGGCGGCTGCGGGCCGTCCTGCGGGAACGAGGCGAGCAGCGTGTTCACCGATTCGCCCTTGTCGGGCGCGAACGCGGTGATGTACACGAGCGCGGCCACTTTCTCGTGCGTCCCGGCCTCGGTGATGACCGCCCCACCATAGGAATGCCCGACCAGCACGACCGGGCCGTCGATTCCGTCGAGCACCTGACGGGTGGTCGCGGCGTCGTCCTCCAGCGACTTGGTGGGGTTCTGAACCACCCGCACCGCGAACCCATCCCGGGTCAGCTCGTCATAGACACCCCGCCATCCGGCACCATCGACGAAGCCACCGTGAACCAGCACGACGGTCTTGTCCTGCGCACTCATCCGAACTCTCCCTCTGCGAGTGAATTGCCATACGGCACAACCGAATATAAAGCGCGCGACAGCTGACGCATCCGTCATTTGACGTAGATCGGCGACACCGAAGTGATCAGCAGATGACATGGCAGTCGCAGGTGTAACCACCCGATCTCGGCTCCCCTGTAGGCCGAGACATCGTTGTCGTGGCGGAGCTAGCCTGGTGGATGGGTCCGGGATGGGGCTTGTCCGATGGACCGGTATGCGGGTTGGAGCTCCGGTCGCGCGAGAGTCCCGAACCCGGTGCGGTGCAGAACGTCCGCTATTGCCCGAGGAAATGGTCGTAGTCGACAGCGGCGTCGGCGACGTCCCCGATGCCGGGCGAACGGTTCGATCAGATCAACCAGTGAGGAGATCCGATGTCGGAACTGTCTGGAGTCTCTGCGTTGGTGACCGGCGGCACCAGCGGAATCGGGCGCGCCACCGCGCTGACATTGGCGCGGCGCGGTGCGCGGGTGGCGCTGTCGGGGCGCGACGAGCAGCGCGGCAAGCAGGTGGTCGCCGAGATCGAGGCGTTCGGTGGCACAGCGGTGTTCATCCCGGCGGATCTGCGCGACAAGGCATCCGCGCAAGCGCTGGCCCGTGACGCGGTCACCCGGCTCGGCGAGATCGATGTCTTGGTCAACAACGCGGGCATCTACCCGTTCGGCCCGACGGAACAGACGACCGAGGCCGATTTCGACGCGGTGTACGCCGTCAACGTCAAGGCACCGTATTTCCTGGTGGCCGAACTCGCCCCCCAGATGGCCGAGCGAGGCCACGGCGCCATCGTCAATGTCACCACCATGGCCGACGAATTCGGTGCCTCCGGGATGGGCCTGTACGGGTCCAGCAAGGCCGCGGTGGCGTTGCTGACCAAGGCGTGGACCGCCGAGTACGGGCCCCGCGGGGTGCGGGTCAACGCGGTCAGCCCCGGACCCATCCGCACCGAGGGCACGGCGGCATTCGAGGGCCTCGACGAGCTGGCGGCGACCACGCCCGCGGGACGGCCGGGAACACCGGAGGAGATCGCCGAGGCCATCGCCTTTCTGGCCGGCAGTCGAGCGGGCTACGTGTACGGCGCGATACTGCCGGTCGACGGTGGGCGCATCGCGATCTAGCCCCGCGAGCCGGTGGTACCCGGACTCATGTGCCCAGTGGTGGGTCGGTGCCGACCGGTTGCCAGGTGGGTTGAAAGGGTCCCTCGGACGTGATCGAATTGGAGCACGACGGGATTCGCTGGAAGAGCCCGTTCGCGTCTATATGCGTTTCGGTCTCGACACGAGCACTCGACTCGTGCTCGCCGCCTGCACGCGGCCGGGTTGTCCGCGGTGCCGTGTTCGACACCGACCCACGACTTTGTGGCCGTCGCTCTATGTCTGTGGACAAGGAGAGAGATGTCTGAGCCGAACTACACCACCGATGCCGCCGGAATTCCGGCACCCAGTGATGACCATTCCCTGACAGTTGGCCCGGATGGCCCGATCTTGCTGAACGACGCGTATCTGATCGAAAAGATGGCGTCGTTCAATCGTGAGCGCCTGGCGGAACGGCAACCGCATGCCAAGGGCGGCGGGGCGTTCGGCACCTTCGAAGTCACCCATGATGTCAGTGCCTACACCAAGGCCGCTGTGTTCCAGCCCGGCACGCAAACCGAAGTGCTGGTGCGGTTTTCCGCCGTCGCCGGCGAGCAGGGATATCCCGACACCGTCCGGGATCTGCGTGGGTTCGCGGTGAGGTTCTACACCGAACAGGGCAATTTCGACCTGGTCGGCAACAACACACCCGTCTTCTTCGTGCGGGATCCGATGAAGTTCCAGGACTTCATCCGGTCACAGAAGCGCCGCGCCGACAACAATTTGCGCGACAACGACATGCAGTGGGATTTCTGGACGCTGTCACCGGAATCGGCGCACCAGGTGACCTGGCTGATGGGCGATCGCGGCATCCCGGCCACCTTCCGGCACATGAACGGGTACTCCAGCCACACCTACATGTGGATCAACGCTGCGGGCGAACGGTTCTGGGTGAAGTACCACCTCGAGACCGATCAGGGCATCAAGTTCCTCACCCAGCACGAAGCCGATCACATGGTCTCGATCGACATGGACTACCACCAGCGTGATCTGTGGAAAGCGATCGAACGCGGCGAGTATCCCAGCTGGACCCTGAAGATGCAGATCATGCAGTTCGACGACGCGAAGACCTACCGCTACAACCCCTTCGATCTCACCAAGGTATGGCCACACGGCGACTATCCGTTGATCGACGTCGGCAAGATGACCTTGAACCGCAACCCGGCCAACTACTTCACCGACATCGAAGAAGCGGCATTCGAGCCCAGCAACGCAGTACCCGGCACGGGCCCCAGCCCCGACAAGATGCTGCTCGGGCGCTGGTTCTCCTATGCCGACGCGCACCGGCACCGGATTGGCATCAATTACAAAGAGCTACCGGTCAATTCGCCACACGGCGCCGAGGTCCGATCGTGGGCGAAGGACGGGGCCATGCGCCACCACAACCCCGGCGATCCGGTGTATGTGCCCAACTCGAAGGGCGGACCGCACGCCGATCCCGCTGCGGCGGGACCGTCTGCAGGTTGGTATGCCGACGGCGAGATGGTCAGAACCGCCTACACCCTGCGCGCGGACGACGACGACTGGGGACAGGCTCGCACCCTGGTCCGGACGGTTCTCGACGACGACGCCAGGACACGACTGGTCGACAACATCGTTGCGCACCTGTTCGACGGAGTGAGTCAACCCGTGCTCACGAGGGCGTTCGTCTACCTGCGCAACATCGACAAGGATCTCGGTGACCGAGTCGAACGAGGAGTACGGGCCAAGCAGGCGCAACACGAACCGACCGCCGCAGAGCGACCGAAGGTCGGCCACACGAGATAGCTTCGGCGATCCGCGATGAATCCGTCCGGTCAAGAATCGCTCATGGGCCAGTCCTGCTGTGTGACGCGGTGGCCAGTGTTGGATGACTGCACGGCGTCATCGAGCAGGCGGGTCAAGCGCCGGGCGTGGTCGAAATCCGGGATGGTGTGTTCACCGGAGGTGATGTCGCGGGCCAGCGCGCAATACATTTCCACCACATTGACCGCAGCGTCCGGCAGCGTGTCGGGGGGCTCGTCAACCTGTTGACGCTCACCGTTGAGGCTGAGGGTGAGCCGACCCACCTCGAAGCCGTTCGGATGACCGCCGGCCAGCAGGATTCCGCCGTCGGTGCCGACAACTTCGAACGTGAACGGCGTCTGGGGTGGCCGGTTGCCGGCGACTTCGACGGCCAGGGCGCAGCCGCTGATCATGCGTGCCTGGACCAGTAGGTGGTCGGGTGGTGGGAATCCTTGGCCCAGCTGCGATTCGGGTTGGCGCCGATGACACCGACGCGCAGCGGCTTCCTCATGGCATCCTCTACCTCTCCATATTCACGAGTTGCCCTGAGCCGTAGGCCCTTTGGAATGGGTTGTTCACCCCGTACGCCCCGATACGGCTCAGGCGAACATTGTGAAGAGGGTGTTGAGGCCTTCGGCCAGGAGGGGGTGGGTGAAGATCGCGTCGGCCATGGCGGTGTGGGTGAGCTTGCCCAGCATGGCGACCTGGATCATGGTCATGATCTCGCCGCCTTCACTGCCGAGGACTGCGCAGCCCAGGATCTGTCCGCTGTCCGCGTCGACGACGGCCTTCATGAAGCCGCGGGTCTCCCCGGTCTCGATGGCCCGGATGACGGCGCTCATCGGGAGCTTCGCCACCCGAATCGCGTGCCCGTTCGCCCTGGCCTCGCGCTCGGTCATGCCGACGCGGCCGAGCTGCGGGTCGATGAACACCGTGTATGGGACGATCCGGTCCCGCGTGCTCGCCTTCTCGTGCCCGATCAGGTTGGCGTGCAGAATGCGGTAGTCGTCGTAGGAAGAGTGGGTGAAGGCCGGGCCGGGCGTGACGTCTCCCATCGCGTAGACGCCGGGCACGGTGGTGTTCAGGTACTCGTCGACCTCGACGAAGCCGTGGTCGTCGAGACGGACACCGGCGACCTCGGGGGTCAGTGCCTCCGTGTTCGGGATGCGGCCGATGGCCGAGAGCAGGTGTGAGCCTTCGAGCTGCCGCTCACCGTCGTCCGTGCGCACGGTCAGTCGCAGGCGGCCGCCGTCGGCCGGCGCGACCCGGACCGGCTTCGACGAGGTCGAGACCGTGATCCCGTCATCGCGCAAGAGAGCGGCGACCTCTTCGGAGACGTCCTCGTCCTCGCGGGTCAGCAGGTGCGCGGCGTGCTGGACGATGGTGACCTCGCTGCCGAACCGGCGGAACATCTGCCCGAACTCCAGCCCGATGTAGCCGCCGCCGACGATGATCAGATGCTCCGGGAGCTGGTCCAACTCCATGATCGACGTCGAATCGAGCACGGGGACCTGGTCCGCGCCGGGGATCGCCAGCGGCTTGGGCCGGGCGCCCGTGTCGATGACGATCACCGGTGCGCTGATCTGCCGCCTCCCGCCGTCGGTCGAAGCGACCTCGACCGACTTCGGCCCGGTGAAATGAGCCTCGCCTTCGATCAGGTCGAGCCCGTCCTGTGCCAGGCGGCTCGCGTAGTTCTCTCGCGCTCCGGCGACCATGGCCCGTTTGCGCTCGCGCACCGCGGCCAGGTCCACCGATACCGGACCGATCCGCACGCCGTACTCCGCGGCGCGGCGCGCCTGGTGGGCGAGACGGGCGCTGGCGACCATCGTCTTGGTCGGGGTGCACCCGATGTTCACGCAGACACCGCCGAGTTGGCCACGCTCGACCAGCGCCACCCGTTGGCCCGCCTTCGCCAGCTCGACGGGAAGGAACCGACCGCCCTGGCTGGCTCCGATCACGATGGTGTCGTAGTGCTCATCGGCCATGACGACTTCTCCCCTCGTCCTCGTTGAGCCGGGCGGGCCGGTCGCGGCGGCAGGGAACCACCGGTACGGCACGCACGCGCCACCGGCCGCGCGAATCGGTCAGCCGAGCTGGGGGACCACGCCGTGCACGCTGTCGATGAAAGCGGTGAAATCCGCCATGAACCGGGTGAGGAACTGCCTCGTCGAGTCGTCGAGGACATCGCCGTCCGGGGTGAAGACATCGGGGCGGAACTGGATGTAGGCCTCCGGGGAAGTCATCTGCGGGGAATTGCAGTAGCCCAGGACACTGCGCAGGCTGAGCTGAGCAATCGCGGTGCCGATCTTGCCCGGCGAGGCGCCGATGACGGCGGACGGCTTGAGGGTGAACGAATTGTCGCCCCACGGGCGGCTGGCCCAGTCGATGGCGTTCTTCAGCGCGCCCGGGATCGAGCGGTTGTACTCCGGCGTCACGAACAGCAGGGCGTCGACGGCGGTGATGGCCGCCTTGAGCGCGCGGCCCTCCGGCGGGTAGTCGGCGTCGTAGTCGTGGTTGTAGAGCGGCAGATCCTTGATCGGAATCTCGGTGAACGTCAACTTGGGTGGTGACAGCTGGATCAGGGCCTTGGACAGGATCCGGTTGATGGATTCCTTGGACAGACTGCCGATGATGTAGCCGACGGTGTAGGTACTCACGCGATGCCTCCTGACCAGAGATTTCCGATGCTGAACGGAGCGCCTGGCGTCGTAGACGCACGGCGGTTTCGACGGGAGTGCAGGGCCAACGTAGCACTTCGCAGCGGTCGCTCGCCCGGGTATCGGACACCGCCGGTCGGCGGCAGCGTCGCGGGAGTGGATCGTCCTGCGAATCCGCTTCCGCCCCAACAATATTCGCCAGAACTGCGAGACCTCCCGGCGTCGATTCAGCCGGTGGTGTCGCGGACGGATGTGCTCGAGGACAGGTTCGTCTCGAGTTTCGCCAGGGCGCGGAGCAGCTGTCGTTGCTGGGTCGTGCTCATGTCGCCGACCGTGTCGGTTTCGAGGTCCGTCCACAGTTGCTCGATGCGGCTGCGCAAGGCCATTCCGGCCGGTGTCGACTCGACCAGGGTGGCTCTGCCGTCGGTTGGATCTTGGCGGCGACGTACGAATCCGGCCCGCTCGAGGCGCTGCACCGTGCGGGTCATCGAGGCCGAATCCGTGTCGAATTCGGTTGCCAGGTCCGATTGGCGCTGCGGGCCGGTGTCCCACAGGTGCATCAGCAGAAGTTCGTGGCCGGGATGCAGGCCCAGGCCCTGAAGTAGTTGCCGGGCACGCATCGCATGCAGGCGTGTGGCTCGAATGAGAGCATTGCTGACCGGGCCACCGGAAGCAGCCGTCGATGCCGCGACGCGACTGCGAGATGTTGATCCGGTCGTCATGGCGACCAACGTATCGCAGCTCAGTCGATGTGTAGTCGATGACCCGAGCCCAACGTCGGCCGGAGTTCCATGGTGTCGGCCGTGTTCCGGAACAGTTCGATCGCACAAAGTGCTGTCTTGGACAGGTAACCCCATAGAGATCGACCGGGCCCGGTCGGCATTGTGCCGGGCCCGGTCGGATACCCCACGTGTTCGTCGGCAGGATGTCGTGTCACACAGTGGTACTCATGTGGCGAGGTTCGGCCCGGCCGTCGTCACCGCAGGACGAATCCGCCGTCGACGACCAGGGTTTGGCCGGTCAGTGCGGCGGCTGCGTCGGTGGCCAGGAAGGCGACAGTTGCCGCCGTGTCGGCCGGGACGAGTCGACGGGCCAATGCCTGCCGATCGACTTGGGCGGCGAAGTCGTCGTCGGTGTTGACGGTGCGTGAGCCGGGAGTGTCGGTGAGGCCGGGCGCGACCGCGGTCACCGCGATGCCGTCGGATCCGAGAGCCCGTGCCAGCGACCGCATGATGCCCGTCAGCGCGCCCTTGCTGGCGATGTAGGGGAGTAGGACGGGTGCGGGCGGCTCCCAGAGAGTGTCGGAGATGACGAGCACGATCCGTCCGAACCCGCGCTCTGCCATGCCCGGCGTGAAGGCCTGAGCGAGCCACAGCACCGATTCGACATTGACCGCTTGGACGTGTCGCCAGGTCTCGGCATCCAGGTCCTGCAGTGAGGCCTGGTCGAAGGCGCCCGCACTGTGCACGAGAACGTCTGCGCGGCCGAAGTTTTCGAGAACCTGCGCGGCGGCCTGCCGCGTGGACTGCTCGTCCGCGAGATCGACCTCGATATCGCCGCCGCGGTCGAGCACGACGGTGCGGTGCCCGCTCGCCCGCAACTCGTGGACGATGGCAGATCCGATCGCGCCCGCGCCGCCGGTGACGACGGCTACCCGGCCGGTTGTCGTGGCGGTCATGGCTTCAGCACCAACTTCCCACTGGTCACGCCCTTTTCGAGCCGGCGGTGCGCCTCGGCGGCTTCGGCCAGTGGCAGCGTGTGAATCTCGGGGACACTGATCGCCCCGGACGCGACCCAGCCGACCAGCCGCTGCAGCGCGGCACCCGCATCGGCGAGGCGGTGTTCGAACCAGATACCGAGGTTGAAGCCGATGAGGGCCTGGCTGGGTGCGGGGTCGTACAGCAACGGTTCCAGGGCTGCCGGGTCCAGACCTTCCAGGGTTCCGGAGACCGAACCGTAGACAACGACCCGCGCGAACGGCGCCAGAATCGTCAACGTTTCCATGAGGCGTGCGGGCCCGGTCATCTCCAGCGCGACGTCGACGCCGCGGCCGCCGGTGAGCTCCAAGACCTGGTCGGTCCAGTGCGGAGCGGTGTAGTCGACGGCGTGATCGGCTCCGAGCCGCAGCGCGATCTCTCGCTTGGCCGCGGTACCGGCACCGGCGATCACGGTGGCGCCCTTCAGCTTTGCGATCTGCACGGCGTAGCTGCCCACGCCACCGGCCGCGGCCGGCACGAAGACGGTCTCACCGGGCTGGAGGTGGGCGACCTCGTCCAGCATGATGGCAGCGGCCAGGCCGGAGACGACGATACCCGCGGCCGAGTCGGGTGACAGGCCAGGCGGAATCGGGATCAGACTCCCGGCCCAGGCCACCGCGAGTTCCGCATAACCGCCGGAGGCATCGTTTCCGACGGTGCCGAACACCGGTGTTCCGATCGGAAGGTTGTCGACGCCCCCACCGACCGCGACCACCGTCCCGGCTACCTCCGCACCGGGCACGAACGGGACGGGCGTCGGGACCGGGTACACGTCGCCGCGGCGGCGCATGACGTCCGAGAAGTTGACCGCGGCGGCCTGGACGCGGACCACCACCTGGCCCTGACCGGGCACCGGGTCGGGCACGTCCACCAACTGCAGGACGTCCGGTCCGCCCTGTTGCGTCATCTGGATAGCTTTCACGTCAGAACTCCCCTGGGAGGCTTGGCACTGCGTCGTCGGTGGTCGGCGGCGCTGCAGTCAGGCATTTACCTGTCCTAGTCAGGCAAACGGCCTACCAGGGCATCCTATTCCAACTGACGGTGACTATCTGTCCGGGCGGAACAAGACCCGCCGAGATCGAAGGCGCGTAAACCCCATGACAACATCCAGCGAGCAGCGAGCCAGACCCGACACCCGGTCAGAGTCGATATCGAGATGTTCTGGCAGGCATGACGATCGTGTACGCCTCACCGAGGCGTTCGGGGCCATCGGGAGTCCGAGCCGGGGATCTGCGAGGTACGGTTCCTGGCATGAGCAAGACAACCGTGGAGTTGTCCCATCCGATCTCGGACGGCATGCTCACCTACCCGGGATTGACGGGACCGCGGGTCACCACAGATATTTCGCGTCAGCAGTCGGCACTGATCGACATGGCCTATGACATCGCGCGGGTGGATATGGTCGGCAACACCGGCACCTATATCGACGCGCCCTTCCATTTCCATGCCGATGGCGCCGATATCGCCGAGTTGCCGCTGGAGCGGCTGCTCAATATACCGATCGTGATGATCCGCGCGGCGGGCATGCGCGCGGTGGGACCCGATGTGCTCGGTGACCCGGCGCGGCTTTGGGGCAAGGCGGTGCTCGTGCACACCGGATGGTCGGCTCGATGGGGGTCGCCGTCGTACCGGGGCCCCGGGCATCCGTTCCTGATCGGCGAGGTCGCGGAGGCGCTGGTCGCTGCGAATGTGGCGGTGGTCGGAATCGACTCGCTCGACATCGACGATATCTCCCTGCCCACGCGTCCGTGTCACCACGCATTGCTCGGGGCGGGAATCCCGATCATCGAGCAGATGACGAACCTGGACGTGGTCCCCGATATCGGCGCCAGGCTGGTCGCACTGCCGGCGCCGGTGCGCGGGATGGGCTCGTTTCCGCTGCGCGCTATTGCCTGGACGGATCACGGCGGCGCTGGCGGCTGATCACGATTTCACGAATTGGGCGCCCGGGCCGGGGGCGCGGTGGATGGCCGATGGGGGTAGATGGGCATGGCCCGCGGCGCATTCCAGGACGAGCCGGACCGGGGCTTCGCAGTCGTGGTCGGCGCCGGGGGCGTGATGGCGGATCACGACCGACGGCCCCTGCGGATCGGCCAGATACTTGTCGCCCCACTCCAGCAACGCCACCAGGGTCGGCCGCAGGTCGAGGCCGCGCTCGGTGAGGCGGTACTCGTAGCGCTGCCGGGAGCCCGGCTCCTGGTATGGGATGCGTTGTAGCACACCGGCTTCGACCAGGCTGTCGAGCCGGGCGGAAAGCAGGTTGCTGGCGATACCCAAGCGGTCACGGAAGTCGCTGAAGCGGGTCGCGCCATCGATGGCCTCTCGAACGATCAGCAACGACCAGCGTTCGCCGACTACCGACAGGGCGCGTCCCACCGAGCAGTTGGCGGTGTCGATTCGACGATCGGGGTCCATATGGCCACCCTATCGAGCTAGGTTGACAATCTCCACTCAGCGGCCCTAGCGTTCGTTCGTCTGAGTTTAGAAACTAAATCTAGGAGGTCGTCGCCATGCCGATGCTCGATGTCTACATTCCGGAGGGCACCTTCACGGCCGAGCGGGAAGCGGCGCTGATGAATCAGATCACCGAAATCCTCATCCGCCATGAGGGATTCGACCCCGCCGATCCGGTCACGCGCTCGGTCTCGTGGGTGTTCCTGCACCGCCCGGCAGCGGTCTACGTCGGCGGCGCACCCGCCGACATGCCGCGGTACAAAGTGGTCCCGTCGGTCCCGGAAGGGCAACTGGACACCGCCAAGCGAGCGGGCGTCATCGCAGCGGTCACCGAGGCGATACTCGACGCGGAGGACGGCGCGTGGCCCCGTGACCCCGGCCGAATCTGGGTGTTCCCCACCGAGATTCCCGAGGGGCACTGGGGCGGATTCGGTGAAGTCAGGCCATTGAGCCGAATTCTCGGCCGGCTGACCGGTGACGACGCACGGGCCGCCCGGCTGGCGGCGGAGCGGATCGCCGCCAGCCGCGTCGAACGCACCACGCTCCCGCACAGCGCGCGCTGACCACCCGGTACCGGTGCCGCCATCTGCGAGGCAGCGCCGGCACCGACGGCCTCCGGCAACGGCGTGGATTATGCTGCGGCTCAGCCCGATTCGAGGCGGGAGGGCACGTCGTCCGAGGTGATGACCGGGAAAACCTCGAAGTCGGTGAGGTCCGCCCAGTTCGTCATCCGCGCGCAGCAAGGTCTCGTCGGCATGAATACCTCGTGAAGCCAGCCAGCGCGGTCCCACCGAGCTCGAACCGGCGCGCGAAGAAATTTCATGCGGGCGCGAGTCGGCGGGTCGGGCTTCTGCGGGTCAGTATGCGGAGTTGACGTTGTCCATGGAGCCGTAGCGTGCGGCTGCGTAGTTGCAGGCGGCGGTGATGTTGGCTACGGGATCGTAGATGTCCCAGGAGGTTCCGGCGACGTGGTAGGCCTGGAAGGTGGGGTCGATGACCTGGAGTAGGCCCTTGGATGGGGTGCCGATGGCTGCGTTGGAGTCGTAGAGGTTGATCGCCCCGGGATCTCCGCCGGATTCGCGCATGATGTTGCGGTGGATGGCGTCGTAGCTGCCCGGGATGCCTTGTGCGGCCATGATGTCGAGGGCTTGGCGGATCCAGCCGTCGAGGTCGGAACCGTACACGCCGGACTCGGCCAGAACCTTCGTACCGGAAACGCTCATAGCCGCTGGAACGGTCCCTGCCGACGTTTCCGGCACGAGTGCCGATGCCTCGGCGGTTGCCGTGATCGTCAGTGATGCGGCTGCCAGGGCGTAGATGGCGAGACGGCGGGCAGTCCGGGTGCGGGGACGGGGTCCGGTGGCCATGGAGTTCCTCCTCAGGAATTTCGTTGCCGAGCACATGTCGCTTCGATGCGGCCTGCGGGGCGAAAGGGAGCCCTGGCGGCGTTTCGGGTGAATCGGCCGCGTCGGCAGTGAAAGCATTGATTGCGGGCCTGTGTCGGCACGACGGCCGATCTACCCGAGACATACCTATTTCTGCTTCTTGCTCAATCCGCGTGCGGGGTCCGCGCGTAGCGGTGGAGACCCGTGACCCGGCTGCGGGAACGGGCCGGCCCGTGTCCCGGCATTCGGCTGTTCGCACCGCGTTTTCCAACTCTGGAGCGCCTTCCCGATAGCTCGGGTTGCCGAGGTTCGGCGGGGATACGCTGTGCGTTGACGAAGATTTGCCGGGTGTTGCTCGGTGCCGGGACGCCGGTGAATGGTGGGCCGCTGATGAGTGAGGACGATCGGTTCCTGACAGTTCGTGACGTGTTCGAGCCGGTCACGGACGAATTGGCCGCAGCTGGGTTCGAGGATGCCGAGGAGATCGGCCGGGGCGGTTTCGGGGTGGTCTACCGCTGCACACAGACCGAGCTGGATCGGACGGTGGCGGTGAAGATCCTCACCGCCGAACTGGACGAAGAGAACCGGGCGCGGTTCTTCCGGGAGCAGCAGGCGATGGGCCGGTTGACCGGGCATCCGAACATCGTGACGATGCTGCAGGCGGGTGCCACCGCGAGCGGGCGACCCTATCTGGTGATGCCATATCACGCGGTCGGCTCGCTGGAGGCACGGATCCGCGGGCAGGGTCCGCTGCCGGTCGAGACCGTGTTGTGGATCGGGGTGAAGATGGCAGGGGCGCTGGAGAGCGCGCGTCGCCTCGGCATCGTGCATCGGGATGTGAAGCCGGACAATGTGCTGCTGACCGAGTACGGCGAGCCGGCGCTCACGGATTTCGGTATCGCGCGGATCGCCGGGGGGTTCCAGACGACCGCGGGCACTCTGACCGGGTCGCCGGCGTTCACGGCCCCCGAGGTGCTCGAGGGCCAGACTCCCACGTCGGCCGCGGATGTCTACGGGCTGGGTGCCACTTTGTTCTGTGCGTTGACCGGGCATGCGGCGTTCGAGCGTCGTAGCGGGGAGAACGTGGTGACCCAGTTCCTGCGGATCACCACCCAGCCGGTGCCGGACCTGCGCGACAGCGGCATCCCCGACGACGTGTCCGCGGTGGTCGCGGCGGCGATGAGCCGCGATCCCCTCCGACGGCCGTCGGCAGCGGCGCTGGGGGAGTCGATCCAGCGCGCGCAGCGCCACCACGGGTTTACGGTCGAAGAGATGGCGTTGCAACCCGAACCGGCCCCAGAGCGCCGGGACAAGCCCGCCACGCCGGGGTGGCGCCTACCGGTGCCGCCGATCTCCCGGAGTGCGGGCACATTGCCGCTGGAGTTGACCAGTTTCGTCGACCGCCGCACTGAGCTGGCGGAGTTGAAGAATCTGCTGTCGGCGGCCCGGTTGGTGACGCTGACCGGGATCGGTGGTGTCGGCAAGACCCGGCTGGCGTTGCGGGCGGCGGCGACCGCGCGCCGGGAGTTCACCGACGGGGTGTGGTTGGTCGAGCTGGCCGACGTCCATGACCCGTCCCTGCTGGTCAACGCGGTGGCGGCCGCCCTGGACTTGCGCGATGATCCGGCGCGGCCGTTGCCCGAGGTGTTGGTCGAGTTCCTGTCCACTCGGAAGTCGCTGCTGGTGCTGGACAACTGCGAGCAGCTGGTGGCCGCGGTGGCGGAACTGGTCGGGACATGGTTGCGGAGTTGTCCGGACCTGCGGATTCTGGTCACCACCCGCGAACCGCTCGATATCGCCGGCGAGGCGGTGCTGCTGGTGCCGGCGCTGACGATGCCGGACCCGGATCGGGAGCCGTCGCCGCGGGAACTACGACGCAACGACGCGGTGACCTTGTTCGCCGATCGTGCGGCCGCGGTGGTGCCGGGTCTGGAACTGTCCGACGACGACAAGGCCGCCGTGGCTCGGATCTGTGTCCGGTTGGATGGATTGCCGCTGGCGATCGAGCTGGCGGCTGCGCGGATGCGCACCATGTCGCCCGAGCAGATCCTGGCGCGCCTCGACGATCGATACGCGCTGCTGACCCGTGCCACCCGTACCGCGCCCACCCGGCAGCAGGCCCTGCGATGGTGTGTCGACTGGAGCTACGAATTGTGCAGCCCGGCCGAGCAGCGGTTGTGGGCCAGGCTGTCGATATTCGCCGGAGGCTTCGAACTCGATGCCGCTGAACAGGTGTGCGGTGCCGACCCTGCTCCCGAGGATCCGGTCGATGTGCTGTCCTCGCTGATGGACAAGTCGATCGTGATCCGCGAGGAGTCGAATGGTGTGGTGCGGTTCCGGATGCTGGAGACAGTCCGCGACTACGGCCGAGAGAAGCTGCACGAGGCCGGCGAGGAGCAGCAACTACGGCGCCGGCACCGCGACTGGTACCAGCAATTGGCGCTGGCCGCAGAGGCCGAGTGGATCAGCGACCGGCAGGCCTACTGGACCGCCAGGCTCGAACGCGAACAACCCAACCTGCGCGACGCGCTCGAATACAGCCTGGCCGAGGACACCGAGCAGGCAGCCGAGGCGGGATTGCAAACCGCCGCCGCACTATTCGTGTTCTGGACTTTCCGAGGTCTGTACAGCGAAGGTCGCCGTTGGATCGACCGGCTCCTGCACCACCCGGCCCGGCAATCCGTACCCGACCGTGTCAAAGCCCTTCACGCCGGCTGCATCATGGCAGCGGTGCAGGGCGACGTGCCGGCGGCTGCCGCCCTTGCCGAGGAGGGACGCGTGCTCGCCGAACAGGTTCCCACCCCGATGAACCAGGCACTGATCGCCTACGCCGACGGTATCGTGGCGCTCTATCGCGGTGAGCTTGCTCTAGCGGTCTCCTGCTTGGAACGCGCTGTCAGGATGCTCGACTCGAATCGGCAAGGATCCCTTTACGCTGTTGCTTTGGCCCGACTCGGTGGGGTGCACGCGCTGGCCGGTGATACAGAAGTGGCGATCCAGTGTTACCGGCAGTTGATCTCCATCACCGAAGAGGTCGGTGAATCGTACTTCCGGTCGCTAGCGCTGTGGGGCCTGGGCGTTGCCGCCTGGCGGCAAGGTGAACGGTCCCGTGCAACCGAATTGTTCGAGGACGCTCTGCGAGTCAACCGGCGAATGCGCAGTCCGTTCGTTGCCGCGTTGAGCCTCGAGGTGCTGGCCTGGGTCGTCGGTGCCAACGGTGACGCCGAGCGTGCAGCCGTACTGATGGGAGCCGCAGAAGAAGGGCGGCGGTCCTTCGGGAACCCTGCGCCCATCGTGCCAATGGTGGACAATCACGACGAGTGCGTCCGGACAACGCGATCCGCTCTCGGCGCCCGCAGATTCGATGCGGCATTCCGCAAAGGCAGAACGATGGGGATGGACGACGCCGTGGCTTGTGCACTCGGCGAGAAACCTGCCGACACCGTGCCCGGATCGGGTCCCGCCGCGGCTCTCACCAAGCGTGAGAACCAGGTCGCGGACCTCATCGCGCAGGGCCTCACCAACAAGCAGATCGCCGCCAAACTGGTGATCTCCCAACGCACCGCCCAGGGCCACGTCGAGCACATCCTCACCAAACTCGGATTCACCTCCCGCGCGCAAATCGCGGCCTGGATCGCAGAGGACGCCGAACGACAGGTTCAGTGACCGTGCCGGCCGGCAATGGGATCCGATACTCGGGGAAGCTCGAGGGCGAAGGGTCGAGACACCATCGAGGTCGAGGCCACCAGCCCGAAAAGGCCTGGCCCACAACGCAATACCGCCAGATCGGCAGCGTAGTCACCGCCGACAGCAACCGAGCCGCTCTGTTCCGCACCTGTGAGTGTGACGCCACAGCGTGGCTGGTTGAGGCTCGGCCCGACAACCTCGCGACGCTGCGAGATTGCCGGGCCGAAGTCGAGGATCACGCCCTTGTATAGCGGGCCGGGTTATCGACGATCAGTATGCGGAGTTGACGTTGTCCATGGAGCCGTAGCGTGCGGCTGCGTAGTTGCAGGCGGCGGTGATGTTGGCTACGGGATCGTAGATGTCCCAGGAGGTTCCGGCGACGTGGTAGGCCTGGAAGGTGGGGTCGATGACCTGGAGTAGGCCTTTGGATGGGGTGCCGATGGCTGCGTTGGAGTCGTAGAGGTTGATCGCCCCGGGGTCTCCGCCGGATTCGCGCATGATGTTGCGGTGGATGGCGTCGTAGCTGCCCGGGATGCCTTGTGCGGCCATGATGTCGAGGGCTTGGCGGATCCAGCCGTCGAGGTCGGAACCGTACACGCCGGACTCGGCCGAAACCTTCGTGCCGGAAAGACTCATGGCTGCCGGTACGGCTTGTGCCGGTGATTGCGCGACGAGTGCCGATGCCTCGGCGGTTGCCGTGATCGTCAGTGATGCGGCTGCCAGGGCGTAGACGGCGAAGCGAAGGGCGGTCCGGGGGCGGCGTCCAGTTGCCATTGAGTTCCTCCTCAGGAATTTCGTTGCCGAGCACATGTCGCTTCGTTGCGGCCTGCGGGGCGAATGGGAGCCCTGGCGGCGTTTCGGGTGAATCGGCCGCGTCGGCAGTGAAGACAGCATTGGTTGCGGGCCTGTGTCGGCACGACGGCCGATCTACCCGAGACATACCTATTTCCGGGACTTTGCCCTTTTCCCGCTCTTGGCTGGATCCGCCGGGCCGCCGGTATCCGTGTCGGGCATGGCAGGAGGTTGCCACCCGGGAACCAACAGCCTCCGCGCAGTGCGGTCACGGCCGGTCGCGAGCATTTTTTGTGATGGTCCGACCACCCGCGCAGGGATATTCTGACTGGTGTCCGCTGCTGGAGATTTACGAGTTACCGATGGCTGAAAATGTTCCATTCGAAACGCAGCGTGATGCCGGTCCCAACGTCGTCACGGAGTTGAGCGCTGCCGGGTTCGACGACGCCCACGAGATCGGGCGGGGCGGTCTCGGGACTGTCTACCGGTGCACGCAGGTTGCCGCCGACCGCACCGTGGCGGTGAAGGTCCTCACCGGTGAACTGGAGGAGGACCGGGAGCGGTTCTTCCGTGAGCAGCGGGCGATGGGTCGTCTCACCGGGCATCCGAACATCGTCAGCATGTTCGAGGTGGGGCAAACGGGCAGCGGTCGTCCCTATCTGGTCATGCCGTACTTTTCCCGGGGCTCGCTGGCTGAACGTATCCGGGACGACGGTCCGCTGTCTCTCGCGGACACTCTTCATATCGGGGTGCGGATCGCGGGGGCGCTGGAATCCGCACATCGAGCAGGAGTCCTACACCGCGATATCAGGCCGGCGAATATTCTGCTCACCGATTACGACGAGCCGGCGTTGACCGACTTCGGTCTCGCCCACGTCTCCGACGAGTTCGAGACCGATGCCGACATCATCACCAGCTCGCCGGCCCTCACCGCGCCCGAGGTGCTCGGTGGACAGTCACCCAGCCGTGGTTCGGATGTCTACGGGCTGGGAGCCACACTGCTCGGTGCTCTCACCGGCGGCCACGTCGGGTTCGAACGCCGCCGCGGTGAGCAGGCGGCGACCCAGTTCGTGCGGATCACCGCCCCCTCGAATCCCGACCGCTGCGAAATCGGTATCCCCTGGGACGTACGCGCAGTGATCGAGGCGGCGATGTCGCGCGACCCGCACGACCGGCCTACCGCAGCGCAATTGGGCGACCAACTGCGCCGAATACAGCGAGAGCACGGTTTCGCGGTCGACGAGATGGCGGTTCGCGACGAATCGGGCTTCGAATCCGAATCGTTCGTGAGTCCGGAACGGTCAGGGCGGCAAGGAGTTCCGCGTATCCGCAGCGACGGATTACATGAGGGGACGGGAAATCTGCCGCTCGAGCTGACCAGCTTCGTCGATCGACGGACCCAGTTGTCCGAGGTCGGCAATCTGCTAGCGGGGTCGCGCCTGGTGACCCTGACCGGGATCGGCGGGGTCGGAAAGTCAAGGCTCGCACAGCGAGTCGCTCACAAGGCCCGGCAGAAGTTTGCGAACGGGGCATGGCTGGTCGAGTTGGCGGAGCTGCGCGATGATGCTCTGCTGCCCGATGCGGTTGCCGCTGTCTTCGGAATACGAAGCCAAGGTGTCATATCCGTGCTCGACACGCTGGTGGAGGCGCTGGGACCGTATGACCTGCTGCTGGTGCTGGACAACTGTGAGCACGTGGTCGACGCGGCCGCGAAGCTGTCGGAGGCGCTGCTGCGGGCGTGTCCGAATGTGCGAATCCTGGCCACGAGCCGGGAGGCGCTGGGGATCGGCGGGGAAACCGTGTATCCGGTGCAGCCGCTCGGGATTCCCGATTCGGCCAATGAGCGGGCGCTGGCGCACTCCCACGCGGTGGCACTGTTCGTCGAACGCGCCGCCGCGGCGGTGCCGGGATTCGAGGTGACCGAAGCGAATCAGCGTGCCATTGCCCAGATCTGCACCAGGCTGGACGGATTGCCGTTGGCGATCGAGCTGGCCGCGGCGCGCCTGCGCACGATGTCGGTCGAGCAGATCCAGACCCGGCTGACGGACCGATACGCCCTGTTGACCCGGGGTGGCCGGGGAACGCCGAAGCGGCAGCAGACGCTGTGGTATTGCGTCAATTGGAGCTATGACCTGTGCACACCCGACGAGAAGCGGCTGTGGGCTTGCTTGTCCGTATTCGCCGGCGGCTTCGAACTCGACGCCGTCGAGCAGGTGTGCGCCGATGACATGACCGAGTCCCAGGCGCTCGATACCTTGTCCGCGCTGGTGGACAAATCGATCCTGGTCCGGCAGGAAGCCGATGGGGCGGTGCGCTTCCGGATGCTCGAGACGGTGCAGGAGTTCGGCCGGGAGAAGGCGGAGGAGTCCGGTCGGTTCCCGGACCTGCGCCGGCGGCATCGGGACTGGTGTGAACGACTGGTCCGCGAGGCAGACGCCAATTTCATCGGCCCGCATCAACTGGATTGGGTTGCCCGGCTCGAGCGGGAGCTGCCGAATCTTCGAGAGGCGTTGGAGTTCAGCCTGTCCGAGTCCGACGAAGGCGGGCTCGGGATGATCACGAACCTGTACCTGTTCTGGGGCTCGCGTGGGCGGCTGTATGAGGGTCGTCGCTGGTATGAGCGCGTGCTCGGCCATTCGCTCGACGGCCGGACCACGGGTCGAGCCAGGGCACTCTTCGCCGCCGGCACGATCGCGGGTTTGAACGGCGACCTGCAGACCGCGAACGACCGGTTCACGGAGCTTCGCGTACTCGCCGAGCAGACGGTGGAACCGCTGGTCGGAGCCTTGGTCAACCACGCCGAGGGGAATCAGGCGCTCGCCCGCGGCAATGTCGGTGAGTCCGACGCGGTTGCCCTGCTGACCGATGTCGTCAGCAGTTACGAGGCGTGCGGCGAGCTCGGAATGCAGTTGGACGCTCAACTGTCCCTCGGCTGGGCCTACGCCCTGGGCGGTGACGCAGCCCGGGCCGTCGCCTGCCACGAGAAGACGCTGGCCATGACAGCAGCCTGCGGCGAAACGATCTATCGCTCATGGGCGTTGTTCGCGGCGGGCTTCGCCGTTTGGCGCTGCGGCGACGTCGAACGCGCCAAGCGCCTGCTGGAGGAAGGCGTTCGGTTGTCCGCACTGACATCTGATCCGCTCGTCGCCGCGGGTTGCCTGGAGACGCTGGCATGGATTGCGGCCGACCGGAACGAACCTCGCCGTGCGGCGGTCCTGATGGGCGCAGCGGACAAGCTGGGGGGCCTGGCCGGCACCGATACGCTCATGGTCCGTGATCTGCTCGAATACCGTGCCGAGTGCATGCGGAGCAGCCGGCAAGCGCTCGGCGTACGAGCCTTCGACCGGGCCCGCCAGGAAGGTTCCGCGATGAGCCTCGACACGGCCGTACGGCTCGCGCTCGACGAACCGTCCCCCGCGCCCGATACTTCGCCGCAGCAGTTGACGAAACGTGAGCGGCAGGTCGCCGATCTCGTCGCGGAAGGTCTGACGAACAGAGCGATCGCGTCACGTCTGGTGATCTCGCAACGCACCGCACAGGGGCACGTCGAACACATCCTGGCCAAATTGGGTTTCACCTCGCGCGCGCAGATAGCGGCGTGGGCTGCGGAAAATTCCGGCGGCAGTCCAGGATGACCGGCCGGCGTCTCGCTGTGGTGTCGGCCGCGCCGAATTGCTCCCCGTGCCGGTGCGGCAACGGATAATTCGGCTGTGGCCCAAGGCGGCGAGGCTCATCCGGACGATGCGCGGATCCTCGAACGGGTGATGGGCGCCGGTCGCCCACAGAGCTTCGGTAGCTTCCGCTTCTGGTTCGGTGACCAGCGGTGGGAGTGGTCCGATGAGGTGGCGATGATGCACGGCTACCGGCCGGGCGCGGTGTCGCCGACCACTGATCTGCTGCTCTCGCACAAGCATCCCGAGGATCGTGCCCAGGTCGCGAGCATGATCGCGCGTTCGGTGAACGATGCGCTGCCGTTCTCGAGCCGCCACCGCATCATCGATACCGGCGGGAACGTGCACGACGTGATCGTGGTGGGTGATCAGATGGTCGACGGTCAGGATCGGGTTGTCGGATCGGCCGGTTTCTACATCGACGTGACCGATGCGCTCGCCGAGCACCGTCAGGAGGCTCTCGACGACAGCCTGCCCGAGCTGTATGCCGCGCGTGCGGTGATCGAGCAGGCCAAGGGGGCGATCATGCTGGTCTACGGTGTCAGCGCCGAGGCCGCGTTCCGGGTGCTCGCCTGGCGATCGCAGGAGACCAACACCAAGCTGCGTGCCCTGGCCGCGCAATTGATGGAGGACCTGCAAGCTCTGGCGGATGCGGCGAAGCCGATTAGCACCCACTTCGACCATCTGCTGCTGACCGCCCATGAGCGAGTGCCCGAGCAATGACCCCTGGCGGTTTTCGGGCCGCATCCCGCGCTACGCGAACAATCGGTTGCAGCACCGGCGAGCACGGGTTTACCGTCAGAGGGTTCGGTGTGCGTCGATTGGCAGATCGTGGCATCAACAACGCAGCAGCGCAGGCCCTTTCGCGCGTTGCCGAAACCCCTGGTGCTGACCCGGCCGGAATCGCTGCAAATGGTGGCGA
This sequence comes from Nocardia sp. NPDC004711, assembly GCF_053601595.1. Classification (NCBI taxonomy): domain Bacteria; kingdom Bacillati; phylum Actinomycetota; class Actinomycetes; order Mycobacteriales; family Nocardiaceae; genus Nocardia; species Nocardia sp. NPDC004711. Next base: position 52,090 of record NZ_JBSGCB010000024.1, read on the forward strand.
TGGCCGGGCTGATCGTCGGCCTGCATGTGCTGGGCTGGTTCACGCTGGTCGCGCTCGTCGCCCCGCAGCATCTCAGCGTCGGTGACCGCACCCTCGGCATCGGAGTCGGCCTGACCGCGTACACCCTGGGTATGCGGCATGCGTTCGACGCCGACCACATCGCCGCCATCGACAACACCACCCGCAAGCTCATGCACGATGGGCAACGTCCGCTGTCGGTGGGATTCTTCTTCTCTCTGGGACATTCCACGGTCGTCTTCGTGCTGGCCCTGCTGCTCTCGCTGGGCGTGCGGGTCGTCGCCGGGCCGATCGAGAACGACTCCTCGGCCCTGCATCACTACACCGGACTGATCGGCACGACGGTATCCGGGACGTTCCTCTACCTCATCGCGATCCTGAATCTCGTTGTGCTGGTGGGTATTCTGCGGGTCTTCGGGCGCATGCGCGGCGGCGCCTACGACGAGGCCGAGCTGGAGCAGCAGCTGGCACAGCGCGGCCTGGTGAATCGGCTGCTCGGGCCGGTGGCGAGGTCGGTGACCAAGCCCTGGCAGATGTATCCGATCGGGCTGCTGTTCGGTCTCGGCTTCGACACCGCCACCGAGGTCGCGCTGCTGGTATTGGCCGGCACCAGCGCGGCGGTGGGCCTGCCCTGGTACGCGATTCTGTGTCTGCCGATTCTGTTCGCCGCCGGCATGAGCCTGCTCGACACCATCGACGGCGGCTTCATGAACGTCGCCTACGGGTGGGCCTTCGCCAAACCCGTGCGCAGGGTCTACTACAACATCACCGTCACGGCGCTGTCCGTCGCGGTCGCCCTGATCATCGGCACCATCGAGCTGCTCGGCCTGCTCGCCGGCCAATTGGGCTGGACCGGCGGCGTCTGGGATCGGGCCGGCGGACTCGACCTCAACGCGGTCGGTTTCCTCGTGGTCGGCCTGTTCGTCCTCACCTGGGCCATTGCCCTGCTGACCTGGCACTACGGTGGCCTCGAGGAAAAGTGGACCACCGCGCGGCAACCTGACGCCGGGGAATGAACCTCAGGGGTGAGGTGGTGTGCGGGGCACGGCTCGGGAGTAGCTTGATAGGGGTCCTTCTCGGTAGGGGTTCTTCTCGACGAGACGAGTCGTTGTGCACGAGATGGCGATTACCCAGAGTGTCATCGATGCCGTCGGCGAACATGCGGCCGGCCGCACCGTCCATAGCGTGACGCTCGAGATCGGCGCACTCTGTGCCGTCGTCCCCGACGCCCTGCGATTCTGCTTCGATCTGGCCGCCGAGGGAACCGTCGCGGCCGGCGCACGTCTGGACATCCATCTCATTCCCGGCATGGCCCGGTGCCGGGCCTGCGGCCGGGACTTCGTCCTGCCCGATCCTGTGCTGCTGTGCCGTTGCGGCAGTGCGGATGTCGAGGTGACCGCCGGGCGGGAGCTGCGAATCCGATCCATGGAGGTGAGCGACCCATGTGTGCTACCTGCGGATGCGGTGGCGAGACGGGCGGACTGATCACCGTCCCCCACCCGCACGACCCGGGCGAAGACCATGACCATCACGGCCACGTCCATGACGACCACGCCCATCACGACCATGGGCACCCGGGGCACGACCATGCCGGCCACGAGCACGGCGGTGATCACGTGCACCTGCCGATCACCGAGACCGTGACGCTGGAGCAGCAGGTCCTGGCCAAGAACGACCGGCTGGCACAGGAGAACCGGGCCTGGCTCGCCGAACGCGACATCCTCGCGCTCAATATGACGAGCTCGCCGGGCGCGGGAAAGACCACGCTGCTGGTGCGCACCATCCGTGAACTCGGTGGGGCCCCGATCGCCGTCATCGAGGGGGATCAGGAGACCCTGCTCGACGCCGAGCGGATCATGGCCACGGGATGCAAGGTGGCACAGATCAACACCGGTGCCGGCTGTCACCTGGACGCGGCCATGACCCGGCGCGCCCTCGACCTGCTCGCACCGGAGTCCGGCAGCCTGCTGTTCATCGAGAACGTCGGAAACCTGGTGTGCCCGGCGCTGTTCGATCTGGGCGAGAGCGGCAAGGTCGTGGTGATCTCGGTGACCGAGGGCACCGACAAGCCGCTGAAGTATCCGCACATGTTCTCGGTGGCGACCCTGGTGCTGATCAACAAGATCGACCTGTTGCCCTACGTCGACTTCGACCCGGACCGCTTCGGTGAGCTCGCGCGATCGGTGAATCCCGGAGTCCGAATCCTGGAGATATCGGCGTCCACCGGGGCGGGTCTGGCGCAGTGGTACGAGTGGCTGTCCGCACAGCGCGTACCTGCTTAGCGGGCCCTTGAGGCGGTCTCGGGCCGCGCCTAAACTTACGTGATCAGGCTCACATCCCGGCCGGTCGTTTTCGAGAAAACGGCGACGCCCGACCGCCTGGCATTTCGCTTCGAAGGGTGGCACCTTTCCATGCCGACTAAAGAAGCAGTCAATGCGGAGCAGACGCTGATCCATGTTCTCTGGATCAACGCGGGACTCAGTTGTGATGGCGACTCGGTGGCCCTGACTGCCGCCACCCAGCCCAGTGTCGAGGAGATAGCTCTCGGATCCCTGCCTGGCCTGCCCAAGATCGCCGTACATTGGCCACTCATCGATTACGAATGTGGCCCGACCGGGGGAGCCGACGACTTCCTCGAATGGTTCTTCAAGGCCGATCGTGGCGAGCTCGAACCCTTCGTCCTGGTCGTCGAGGGGTCGATCCCGAACGAGCGTTTGCACGTCGAGGGCTACTGGTGCGGGTTCGGCAACAATCCCGAGACCAACCAGCCCATGACCACCAGCGAATGGGTCGATCGGCTGGCCCCGAAGGCGACCGCGATCGTCGCGGCCGGCACCTGCGCGACCTACGGCGGCATCCACGCCATGGCCGGCAACCCGACCGGCGCCATGGGCGTCCCCGACTACCTGGGCTGGGAGTGGAAGAGCAAGGCCGGCATACCCATCGTGTGCGTGCCGGGTTGCCCGATCCAGCCCGACAATCTCTCCGAGACCCTGACCTACCTGCTCTACATGGCCACCGGCCAGGCCCCGATGATCCCGCTCGACGAGGCATTGCGCCCCAAATGGCTTTTCGGTGCGACGGTGCACGAGGGGTGCGATCGCGCGGGCTATTACGAGCAAGGGGATTTCGCCACCGAATACGGCTCGCCGAAATGCATCGTGAAATTGGGGTGCTGGGGCCCGGTCGTGAAATGCAATGTGCCCAAACGCGGTTGGATTAACGGCGTCGGCGGTTGCCCGAATGTGGGTGGTATCTGTATCGGTTGCACCATGCCCGGATTCCCGGACAAGTTCATGCCCTTCATGGACCCGCCGCCGGGCGGCAAGTTCTCCTCCACCGCGTCGGGTTTGTACGGCTCGGTGATTCGCAGTCTGCGGCACATCACCGGCCGCACCGTGGACAAGGAGCCGAGCTGGCGGCACAAGGGAGACAAACTGGATTCCGGCGCGGTCCGGACCTGGTAGGGAAGGCAATCCGATGACCGAGATCATTCCCGAGCCCTCGCACCGCACGATCCAACCGGATGCCCTCGTCGAGATGGCCTGGGATCCGATCACCCGCATCGTCGGGAGTCTGGGCATCTACACCAAGATCGATTTCGAGAATCGGGAGGTGGTCGAGTGCCACAGCACCTCGTCGATCTTCCGCGGTTACTCGATCTTCATGCGCGGCAAGGATCCTCGTGACGCGCACTTCATCACCAGTCGCATCTGCGGCATCTGCGGCGACAACCACGCCACCTGTTCGTGCTACTGCCAGAACATGGCCTACGGGGTGAAGCCGCCGAATCTGGGCGAGTGGATCGTCAATATGGGCGAGGCCGCCGAGTACATGTTCGACCACAACATCTTCCAGGAGAACCTGGTCGGCGTGGACTTCTGCGAGAAGATGGTGTCCGAGACCAACCCGGGCGTGCTGGCCCTGGCCGAGAAGACCGAGGCGCCGCACGCGCAGGCGCACGGCTACCGCACCGTCGCCGACATCATGCGGGCGCTCAACCCCTTCACCGGCGAGTTCTATCGCGAGGCGCTGCAGGTCAGCCGCTACACGCGAGAGATGTTCTGCCTCATGGAGGGTCGGCACGTGCACCCGTCGACGCTGTACCCCGGCGGGGTCGGCACGGTCGCCACCATCCAGCTCATGACCGACTACATGACCCGGCTCATGCGCTACGTCGAGTTCATGAAGAAGGTCGTCCCCATGCACGACGACCTGTTCGACTTCTTCTACGCGGCGCTGCCCGGATACAACCGGGTCGGCCTGCGGCGCACGCTGCTGGGCTGCTGGGGCTCGTTCCAGGATCCGGCGGTGTGCAACTTCGCCTACAAGGACATGGAGAACTGGGGCAACGCGATGTTCGTGACCCCCGGCATCGTGGTGGACGGGAAATTGATCACCCACTCACTGCTGGACATCAATCTCGGTCTCCGAATCCTCTTGGGCAGTTCGTATTACGAGGACTGGACCGACCAGGAGATGTTCGTCAAGAACGATCCGCTGGGCAATCCGATCGACCGCCGCCACCCGTGGAACCAGCACACCAATCCCAGCCCGCAGAAGCGTGACCTGGAGGACAAGTACAGCTGGGTGATGTCGCCACGCTGGTTCGACGGCAAGGAGCATCTCGCGCTCGACACCGGTGGCGGACCGCTGGCGCGACTGTGGTCCACCGCCCTGGCGGGGCTGGTCGACATCGGCTATGTGAAGTCCACCGGCCACAGCGTGCAGATCAATCTGCCCAAGACCGCGCTCAAGGGTCCGGTCGAATTGGAGTGGACGATACCGGCTTTCGGCAGCAACACCATCGAGCGCAACCGCGCCCGCACCTACTTCCAGGCCTACGCCGCGGCGTGCGCGCTGCACTTCGCGGAGCAGGCGCTCGAAGAGATCCGGGCCGGGCGGACCAAGACCTGGGAGCATTTCGAGGTGCCGGACGAGAGCATCGGCTGCGGTTTCACCGAGGCCGTGCGCGGTGTGCTGTCGCACCACATGGTGATCCGGGACGGCAAGATCGCCAACTACCATCCCTATCCGCCCACACCCTGGAACGCCAGCCCTCGCGACAGTTTCGGAACTCCGGGACCGTACGAGGACGCGGTGCAGGGACAGCCGATCTTCGAGGAGAACGATCGGGAGCACTTCAAGGGCATCGACATCATGCGCACCGTCCGCAGTTTCGATCCCTGCCTGCCCTGCGGTGTGCACATGTACCTGGGTGGTGGCAAGTCCTTGGACCTGCTCCACTCACCCACCCAGGCGCTGACCGCTGAGTAGCGGTCGAGCCGGTACCGGGAGGCGAGCGCGGTGAACGACCGATTCGAGGACCACCGCGCTCAGGCCGCGGACACCGATCGCTGGCGCGAGGCCGGCGAGCGGATCGACACCCTGCTGGGTGCGATTTCCGCCGCCGGGCCCGTGGCGCGGGAGCGCGCCGAGGAACTGGTCGGGGAGATCGTCGGCCTGTACGGTGCGGGACTCGAGCGGACCGTCCGGCTGCTCGATCCCGAGACCGTCGAACGGCTGACGGCCGACGACCTGATCGCCAGCCTGCTGCTGGTACACGGACTGCACCCGCACGACACGCTCACCCGCGTGCGTGCGGCGCTGGACGGGGTGCGCCCGTACCTGGGCTCGCACGGTGGCGACGTGGCGGTGGTGGCGGTGACCGACGGCGTGCTGCGGCTGGCCTTCACCGGCAGCTGCCGCAGTTGCCCGTCCTCCGGGGTGACCCTGGAGCTGGCGGTGGAGGACGCCGTGCGTGCCGCCGCGCCGGAGATCGAGACCATCGAAGTGGTTGCGTCCGAACCGGATTCGAATACCGGCGTGATTCCGGCGGAGTCGCTGCTGGCCCGCGTCCACGCCAACGGCGAGCACGGCGGAACCTGGATCGGGGCGCCCGAGCTGGCACAGCTCGGCGCGGGTGAGGTGGGTGGTTTCGCGCTGGCCGGCGCGGCCGTCGTGGCCTGCCGGGTCGGCGACGAGCTGTTCGTCTACCGCGATCACTGTCCGTCGTGCGGGAATTCGATGGCGGGAGCGGCGCTGCATCGCCGGGCCGGGTTCGGGGCCGGCGCGGCCGTGCTGCGCTGCCCGGTCTGCCGGGCCCACTTCGACGTCGTGCACGCGGGCGCGCGCCTGGACGGCGACGGTCATCTGGAACCGCTCCCGGTCCTGATCCGTTCGGGCACACCGCAGGTGGCGGTGCCGATGGAGGCGGCCGGATGAATCCCGCCTTCGGCGTGCTGCGCAGGCTCGCGACGTCCCGGCCGGCCCCTGCGCCGGCGGGGGAGCGGTGTGAGATGTGCGGTGAACCCATCGCCGAGTCCCACAGCCATGTCGTGAATATCGAAGGCAGACAACTCATGTGCGTCTGCCGAGCCTGCTATCTGCTGTTCACCGACCGCACCGCGAACCTGCGGTATCGCGCGGTCCCGGATCGCTGTCTCGCCTTCCCCGGGGTCAGCATCGGCCCGGGGGAGTGGGACGCCCTGCAGATTCCGGTCGGCCTGGCCTTCTTCTTCCGCAACTCCACGCTCGGGCGGACAGTGGCGTTCTATCCCGGTCCGGCCGGTGCCACCGAATCCGAACTGCCGATGGACCAGTGGAGCGCGATCCTGGACCGGCATCCCGAGCTCGCACAGGCCGACGACGATGTCGAGGCCGTGCTGATCCACCTGCCCGAGCGCGGCGGCACCCCGACCTGCCTGCTGCTGCCGATCGACGCCTGCTACGAATTCGTCGGGCGCATGCGGTTGCTGTGGCGCGGATTCGACGGCGGGCAGGAAGCGCGCCGCTACATCGAGGAATTCCTCGCCGCCATGACCGCGCGGGCCCGCGTGGTGGGAGGCACGCCGTGAGCCCGGCCTACTCGATCACCTTCGCGGTCCTGGGCATCCGGCCCGAACCGTATGCCGTGACGCCGACCCTGTCGGCGCGGATCGGCATCGCCGCGCTGTCCGAGGAGCCCGTGCATGCCATCGCCCTGCGCGCACAGGTGCGTATCGACCCGAACCGGCGCTCCTACACCGACGAGGAGGGCGCGGGCCTGACCGATCTGTTCGGTCCCCGGGAGCGCTGGGCCGACACCCAACGCTCCTTCCTGTGGATGCATTGCGCGACAATGGTTCCCGGCTTCGCCAGCGGTGGCACCGAGGTGGATCTGCCGATGCTGTGCACCTACGACCTCGAGGTCGCGGGTTCGAAGTACCTGCACGCGCTGCGCGACGGCACGGTACCGCTGTCGTTCCTGTTCAGTGGCACCGTGTTCATCAGGGGCGAAACCGGTTTCGCGGTGCAGCAGGTGCCGTGGGACCGCGACGACCGCTTCGACATGCCGGTGTCGGTGTGGCGGGATCTGATGGCCGCGCACTTCCCGGACGCGGGCTGGGTGCGGTTGTCGCGCGAGACACTGGATGAGCTGTCCGCCTTCAAATCCGGTCGTGGCCTGCTCGGCTACGACCAGGCGGTGCGCGAGTTGCTCGCCGCGGGGGGTGCGTGATGAGCGCCGATGTCGCGGCCCGGGCGGCGGCGCGCGCGGTGGCCGACGCGGTGCTCTACGAGGGGTACCTGCTGTACCCGTACCGGGCGAGCGCCCGGAAGAACGTGTGCCGCTGGCAGTTCGGTGTGCTCGGACCCGAGCGGGCGGCCGCCGCCGGGCTGGGCGAGGAGTCCGAGCTCTCGACGCAGTTCCCGGTCACGGCCGGCGAGCCGGCGCGGATCAGTGTCGCGGTGCGGTTCCTGCACCGGCAGCGGCGCACGGTCCGGAGCCCGGACGGCACCGCCGTCGCGGAACTCCATGCCGCCGGCCGGTCCTGGCTGAGCTGGGACGAGGCCGTCGAATACGAGCACGACATCGGCCCGATGCCGCTGGTGCACAGCGTTTTTCCGTTCACGGTCCCCGGCGCGGAGGAGAGTGCGGCGATCAGCGACGACACCGGCGGCGTGGTCGGCACGTTGCTGCGCACCCGGGAACCGCTCCGCGGCGAGCTCGAACTGTCGGTGGACGACGTCGGCGGCTACCGTCGAGTGAGTATCGTCCTGCGCAACACCGGCGCGGCGGCCACCGACCCCGATGACGCGCTGGCCCGCTCGCTGCTGGGCGCGCACCTGATCGTCGAGCTCGACGGCGGGCGGTTCCATTCGCTCACCGATCCGCCCCTCGACGCCGAGGATGTCGTCGAAAGCTGTTGCCACCACCGCTGTTTCCCGGTGCTGGCGGGCCCGCCCGGCCAGGACGAGCTGCTGCTGGTCTCCCCGATCATCCTCTACGACCATCCCGAGATCGCCCCGCAGAGCCAGGGCCCGCTGTTCGACTCCACCGAGATCGACGAGATCCTGTCGCTGCGCGTGCTGACCATGACCGACGACGAGAAGCGCGAGGCGCGCGCCACCGACCCGCTCGCGGCCGAGATCATCGATCGCTGCGAGAGCCTCGACGCCGAGCGACAGGGATCCCTGCACGGAGTGCTGCGGGAGGACCCGTCGGCACGGGTGCTGCCCACGCTGGCCGACGGCGTCGACTGGTGGGATCCGGTGACCGACGGCGCCGTCGCGCCCGACACCGACGCGGTGGCGGTGGCCGGGGTGCTGGTGCGCAAGGGCAGCCGGGTGCGGTTGCATCCCGGGCGCCGCGCCGACGCGCAGGACCTGTTCTATGCCGGCCGCACCGCCAGGGTGGTCACGGTGCACGAGGACGTGGACGGCGGGGTGCACGTCGGCGTGGTCGCCGAGGACGACCCCGCGGCCGAATTGCACGAATGGTACGGGCGCTACCTGTACTTCGCCCCCGATGAGATCGAGCCGCTGGACGGCTCGCCCGAGTGAAAGGAAGGGCCGGAGATGGCAACGGTAGGAGTGGTCGCGATAGTGATCGTCGCCCTGGCCGCGTTGTTCGCGGTCGCTGTGGGCCTTGTGTCCATCCCCGATATCCGCAGGTACTTCCGGATACGGCACATGTGAGCGGGTGATCGCACGACACGGGTACTGGTCGCCGGGATCGGCAATATGTTCCTCGGCGACGACGGATTCGGATCCGAGGTGGTCCGGCGGTTGCCGCCGGACCACGACGCCGGCGTGCGCGTCACCGACTACGGCATCCGGGGCCTGCACCTGGCCTACGACCTGCTCGACGGATGGGACGCGCTGGTGCTGGTGGACGCCATCCCCGATCGCGGCGAACCGGGACGCGTGGAGGTCTTCCGTGCCGAATCCGGCAGCGGCGCTGCCGGATTCGACGGGCACGCCATGCACCCGGAGGCCGTCTTCGAGACCGTGCGCGCACTCGGCGGCGCGGTGCCGCCGACGGTCGTGGTGGGCTGCCAGGTGTGCTCGGTCGACGAGCGTATGGGACTGACCGACGTGGTCGCCGCCGCCGTGCCCGTCGCGGTCGCCGCGATCGGCGACGTGCTGGCCGAACTACTCGCCCGGCAGGAGGTGTGAGCCGTGTGCCTCGGAATTCCCGGCCTGGTCGTGGAGATCCTCGACGGCTATCACGACCAGATCGCGCTCGTCGACGTTTCCGGTGAGCAGCGGAAGGTGAATGTCGGCCTGCTGGACCAGGATCCGGTCCGGCCCGGTGACTGGGTGATCATTCACATGGGCCTGGCGGTGGAGAAGACCGACGCGGCCGGTGCGGCCGCGGCCCTGGACGGGCTGCGGCTGCTGCGCCAGGGAGACGCGCCATGAGCGCCGGGCGCGGCCGCCGCCGCGTGGTGGTGCGCGGCGTGGTTCAGGGTGTCGGCTTCCGGCCGTTCGTGTACACCACCGCCGCCGAACTGTCGCTGGCCGGCTCGGTGTCCAACGACAGCTGCGGCGTGATCATCGAAATCGAGGGCGCGACAGCGGATCTGGCGGAGTTCGTGCGGCGGGTGCGGTCGGATGCGCCGCCGCTGGCGGTCGTCGAATCCGTCGAGTGCCTCGAGATTCCGGTCCGTGGTGGCACCGGCTTCCACATCGCCGCGACCAGCCGGGACGGGACCGGGCGCACACTGGCCTCACCCGATGTGGCGATCTGCGCCGAGTGTGTCGCCGATCTGTGCGATCCGGGCAACCGGCGCTACCGGCACCCCTTCGTGAACTGCACCAACTGTGGTCCCCGGTTCACCATCATCGCGAGCCTGCCCTACGACCGCGATCGCACCAGCATGGCCGGCTTCCCGATGTGCGCGCGGTGCGCCGGCGAGTACGCCGATCCCGCCGACCGGCGCTTCCACGCGCAGCCCATCGCCTGCCCCGACTGCGGTCCCCGGCTGTCCTACACCGGCCCGGGCGCCGGTGATCCGGTCGCCGCCGCGCGAGAGTTGTTGCGCGGCGGCGGAATTCTCGCCGTCAAGGGCATCGGCGGGTACCACCTGGCCTGCGACGCCGGGAACGAGACGGCTGTCGCCGAGCTGCGCCGGCGGAAACGCCGCGGGGACAAGCCGTTCGCCGTCATGACGGCGGATCTCGATACGGCACGGCGTATCACCGAGATCGACGAGACGGCCGCCCGACTGCTGACCGGGCCCGCCCGGCCCATCGTGCTGCTGCCGCGCGCGCGCCGGGCCCTCGGTACCGAAACCGGCGGGCGCGCACCGGAATTCACCATCGCGCCCTCGGTAGCCCCGCGCAACCCCGATCTCGGTGTGATGCTCGCCTACACGCCGCTGCATCTGCTGCTCTTCGGCCTGCCCGGCGACCCGCCCGGCCCCTGGGTGCTCGTGATGACCTCGGCGAACCTCGGTGGCGAACCCATCTGCTACGACGACGCCGACGCCCGGACCCGGCTGACGGGTCTGGCGGACGCCTGGCTCGCGCACGACCGTCCCATCCTGGTGCCCTGCGACGATTCGGTACTGCGGGTGGTCGACGGCATGGAACTGCCGTTGCGTCGTTCCCGCGGCTTCGCCCCGCTACCCCTGGCCCTGCCGCTGCCGGTCCAGCCCACGCTCGCGGTGGGTGCGGATCTCAAGAACACCTGTGCCGTCGGCGACGGGCGCTATGCCTGGCTCAGCCAGCACATCGGCGATATGGACGATCTGGCGACGCTGCGCGCCTTCACCGACGCCGAACACCATCTCGAGGAGCTGACCGGCGTGCGACCGGTGGTCCTGGCCGCCGACGCCCACCCGCGCTACCGCTCGACCGCGTGGGCCCGGGAACAGGCGGGCGAGCGGCCGGTGCGCACCGTACAGCACCATCACGCGCACATCGCAGCGGTCATGGGTGAACACGGCCTCGATCCGGCCGCCGCCGTCCTCGGAATCGCCTTCGACGGCACCGGATTCGGGCCCGACGGCGCGATCTGGGGCGGCGAGGTGCTGGCGGCCGGATACAAGGGCTACCGGCGGCTGGCGCATCTGCGCTACGTACCGCTGGCCGGCGGCGACGTGAGCGTGCGCCGCCCCTACCGCATGGCGCTGTCGCACCTGCGCGCCGCCGGAATCGAATGGGCCGAGGATATTCCCGCGGTGGCTGCGTGCCCGCCCGCCGAACGGACCGTGCTCGCCCACCAGCTGGACACCGGACTTGGCAGCGCGCCGACATCGAGTATGGGCCGGCTGTTCGACGCCGTCGCGGCATTGGCCGGGGTCCGGTTCGAGGTCGATTACGAGGCGCAGGCCGCGATCGAACTGGAATGGCATGCGCGCGGGGTGGACCCGGAGTCCGGGCATTACCGGTTCGCGAGGCCGGATCGGGCCGGAGACGGGGACGGTCCGTCGGTGTTCGACGCCGCCCCGGTGATCGGCGCGGTGATCGGCGATGTGCGGGCGGGCGTCCCGGTAGGGATCATCGCGGCGCGTTTCCACGACGCGGTCGCGCGGCTGGTCCTCGGCCTCGCGGCCGACTACGCCACCCCGGCCACTCCGGTCGTCCTGACCGGCGGCGTGTTCCAGAACGCGCTGCTGCTATCGGCCGCGCGTGGACTCCTGGTGGACAACGGTTTTCGAGTCTTGACCGCTCATCGGTTGCCGCCCAACGACGGCGGCCTGGCATTCGGGCAACTACTCGCCGCCGAGGCGGGTTGAGCGAAGGGAGCAGCAAATGTGCCTGGCAGTCCCGGGAAGGGTTCTCAGCCTGCAAGAACGCAATGGCACCCTGATGTCGATCGTGGACTTCGGCGGCGTGCAGAAGGACGTATGCCTGCAATACATCCCCGACGCCGCGGTCGGCGACTACGTCGTGGTCCACGTCGGTTTCGCCATTCAGCGGCTCGACGAGGAATCCGCCCTGCGGACACTCGCCGAGTTCGAGCATCTGGGTGTTCTGAAGGAGGAGTTCGGGAACGGATTCGAGATCGCGGCCGCGCAGGCAGGCCTGGCGAATCCCGAAACAGTGCAGGAGTCGACAGGGCAGGAGTCGGATGAACCGGAGGTGGGGTCGTGAAGTACCTCGATGAATTCAGCAACCCGCAGCTCGCCGGGGTTCTCCTCGAGCGGATCCGGGAAAGCGCAACACGCCGCTGGGCGATCATGGAAGTGTGTGGCGGGCAGACGCATTCGATCATCCGTCACGGCATCGACCAACTGCTGCCCGAGACGATCGAAATGATCCACGGGCCCGGCTGTCCGGTGTGTGTGACCCCGCTCGGCATGATCGACAAGGCCCTCGACATCGCCGCGCAGCCCGGCGTGATCTTCTGCTCGTTCGGCGACATGCTGCGGGTACCGGGCAGCTCCAAGGACCTGTTCCGGGTCAAGAGCGAAGGCGGAGACGTCCGGGTGGTGTACTCGCCGCTCGACGCGCTCGAGCTGGCCCAGGCCAACCCCGATCGGCAGGTGGTGTTCTTCGGCATCGGCTTCGAGACCACCGCGCCCGCCAACGCGATGACCGTCTATCAGGCGAAACGGCTTGGCATACGGAACTTCTCGCTGCTCGTCTCGCACGTGCTGGTGCCGCCCGCCATCGCCGCGATCATGGAATCACCGTCGTGCCGGGTGCAGGGGTTCCTGGCCGCCGGACATGTCTGCACGGTGATGGGTACCCGCGAATACCCGCCGCTCGCCGAGAAGTACCGGGTTCCGGTCGTGGTCACCGGGTTCGAGCCGCTCGACATCCTCGAAGGCATCCGGCGCACCGTCATTCAGCTCGAATCCGGACGGCACGAGGTGGAGAACGCCTACCCGCGCGCCGTTGCCGAAGCGGGCAACCCGGTCGCGAAGGCGATGCTCGAAGACGTCTTCGAGGTCACCGACCGCGCCTGGCGCGGGATCGGCGTGATACCGCGCAGTGGGTGGCGGCTCTCGGACCGCTATCGCGAGTTCGACGCCGAGCAGCGGTTCGCCGTCGGCGACCTGCACACCGCCGAGTCCTCGATCTGCCGTTCCGGTGAAGTGCTGCAAGGGCTGATCAAACCGCACGAGTGCGCCGCCTTCGGCAAGCAGTGCACGCCACGCAACCCCCTCGGAGCCACGATGGTCTCCTCCGAGGGCGCGTGCGCCGCCTACTACCTGTACCGGCGCCTGGACCTGCCCGCGGAGGTGGCCCATGCGTGAGGAGATCTCGGCGCCCGTCGACCTGGCGAACTGGGTGTGCCCGATGCCATTACGGGATTCACCCACCATCGTCATGGGGCATGGTGGCGGCGGCGCGATGTCGGGGGAACTGGTCGAGCACCTGTTCCTGCCCGCCTTCGGCGCGGCCGCCGAGGCCGGGATGGGGGACTCGGCGGTGCTCACCGTCGGGGATTCCAGGCTCGCCTTCAGCACCGATTCGTTCGTGGTCAAGCCGATGGTGTTCCCGGGCGGATCGATCGGCGAGCTCGCGGTCAACGGCACGGTCAACGACCTGGCCATGGCCGGTGCGCGACCGCTGGCGCTGTCGACGGCGTTCATTCTCGAAGAGGGCACCCCGCTGGCCGAGATCGCGCAGATCGCCGGGGCGATGGGTACCGCCGCGCTGGGCGCGGGCGTCACCCTGGTCACCGGTGACACCAAGGTGGTCGACGCCGGGCACGGCGACCGGGTGTACATCAACACCACGGGTATCGGCGTGATCGACGAGGGCGTGGACATCCGTCCCCAGCGCGCGAGTGCCGGGGACGTGGTGATAGTCAGCGGCGATATCGGCTTGCACGGCGTCGCGGTGCTGAGCTGTCGCGAGGGACTGGAGTTCGGGACCACGGTGTGCAGCGACACCGCACCGCTGCACGGCCTGGTGGCTGCCATGCTCGCCACCGGGGCGGACGTGCACGTGCTGCGCGACCCCACGCGCGGCGGTCTGGCCGCATCGCTCAACGAGATCGCCCATACCGCGAAAGTCGGTGTAGCACTGGAGGAGAACGACATCCCCATCCCGCCCGAGATCCGCGACGCCTGTGGACTGCTCGGCCTCGACCCGATGTACGTCGCCAATGAGGGCAAGCTGGTCGCGTTCGTCGCGGCCGAGGACGCGGATCGGGTGCTGGCCGCCATGCACGCCCATCCGCTCGGGACGCGGGCCGCTGCGATCGGCGTCTGTGTGTCCGAGCATCCGGGCATGGTGGTGGCCAGGACCGCCCTCGGCGGTACCCGGGTGGTGGATCTGCCGGCCGGTGAACAGTTACCCAGAATCTGCTGAGGCGGAAGGGAATTCGCCCATGGACCCGGTCCGCGTCGACGGGACCGAGATGTTCGCGCGCTACGCCTACGCGCCGAACGCGCTCGGCTACTGCGGGCCGCCCGACACCGCCGGGCTGCGTGGCGGGTCGAGCGCGGCCGTGCGGGCGACCGCGCCGCTGTTCTCCGGGGCGTGGCCGTATCTGTGCGTGATGTCCGCGCTCACCGGGATCGAGGATCCGCTCGACGCCCGGCTCGTCGAATCCTATTGGCTCGGTGGCGGAGTCGGCGCCGCGCTGGATCCGGCCGAGTTCGGCGCGGCCCTGCTCGCACGCATCGGGCCGGTCGCCGGACACTACTGGGCACACCTGAGCGCCCGCCTGGCCACGGAGGCCGCGCCCAACCACAGCTTCCACGTGCTCGGCGTCTACCCCTGGTCCCGGCTGCTCGATGCGGCGGGTGAAGGCCCGGCCCTGCGGATTCTCGACGACTGCCGGATCACCTGGGCGCGAGTGATCGATCGGAGCGATTCGCAGGTTGTGGTCCGTGCCCGCCGGTTGAGCTGGAACGGCCTGAGTCTGGGCCTGTCCAGGCCCGAGGACCAGAGCCTGGACGTCTGGCACGACGGGTACGCCGCTGTGCCGGACGTCGAGGCCGGCGACATCCTCGCTGTGCACTGGAATCACCTGTGCGGGCGGCTATCACCCGTGCAAGCTGCGGCGCTCGCTACCACGACCGTGCGCCAGATCAGGGTGACCAACGAGCGGCTGGCGTTCGACCGTTCCGCCGTGACGGTGGGCTCGAGGCCGGACAGGTGAATTCCCACCCGGACCTCGACCACGTCGGCATCCGTCGAATTTCGATGAGTACCAGCGCAACTGGGACCCGATCAGGATCGGCCGAGGCGCTCGGCCAGGATCGTGGCGCGGGCCAGCTGGACCTTGCGGGCCTGGCTGGAGGCGAAGGCCATCAGTCCGAGCGGGGTGCGCAGCCGGAGTTCGTCCTCGATGCGCGTGCCTTCCGGGCCGTCGGCGAGCTCGAAGCGGTAGGCCATGTGAACGCCGCCGGGGCTCTTGACCTCACCCCAGACCGCCTTACCGGGTGTCCCCTCGAGCGACACCCGGATGCGGTTGTCGTATTTCAGCCCGAGCAGCCGGAACCGCTCGACGGCAACATACGAGCCATCCTGGACATCCTCGACCGCCACGACGAGTGGCGACAGGCCGATGTAGTTCTCGGGCCGGATCAGATGCTCGTAGGCCGCTACCATCGGAGCGGGGACGGTGAACGTGTTACGGAGAATCTTTTCCGGCATTCCCGAACTCTAGCGGTCACGCCGGTATCGGCTCGGCACGACGAGTGACCCATCACCTGAATGTGTGATGCCCTGGGCGGCGCGAATCGGGCACGCTGTCGTTTCGGCCGCCGGTATGGCCCGGATCAGATGATGCCTGTGACGAGGAGCGTCTCCATGACCAAGAGCGACGAATCGATGATGACCGTGGAGCAGGCGCGGAAGATCTCTGCGCCGCTGTATGCCGCGTTGAACAGGCCGGTCGAGAAGGACGTCGCAGCACTGCTGGCCGAGGCATGCAACGACGACTACCGGTCGTTCCACACCAACCAGGATTTCCTGACGCGTGACCAGCTGGGCGAGGTGTTCACCCGGATGGGGGAGACCGTCCCGGATCTGGCGTGGGAGGTCGTCGACATCCACGTTGTCGACGACATGATGATCGTGCGCGGCGAGGCGACGGGCACGCCCGTGGCCGAGTTCTGGGGCGCTGCGCCGACCGGTAAATCCTTCCGCACCATGGCCATCGACGTGTTCACCGTCCGCGACGGAAAGCTCGCCACGGGCTATCACGTCGAGAACTGGGCGACCGCGCTGGAGCAACTGCAAGCCTCGTAGTACGTCCTTGAACCCTGGATCGGGGAAGGAGCCACCATGCCCATGATCGACGTGTACGCGGTGCCGGGTACGTTCGGTGATCCGCGGCAGCTCGCGCGGGAACTCGCCGCCACCCTGATGGCGATCGAGCGGGTCCCGGATATTCCGACGTTCCGGAAGAACACCGCGGCCTTCATCCACGATCTGCCCGCCGAGCAGATCTCGAATGTCGACGGGGACAACGGTTATGTGCGCGTTCAGGTGCTGACCAATGCCGGCGCGCTCGACCGCGACAAGCAGCTGGCGGTCGTGCGGCAGTTGACCGATCTCGTGGCGAAGGCCGCCGGTGATCCGTCGCTGGCCGAACGTACCTGGGTGTTGCTGACCGAGGCGGTGCCCGGTGGGTGGGGTCTGGCGGGGCACGCGAACACGAATGAGGAACTGGTCGCCGCCGCCCGCGCCCAGCTGGCCGAGATCGCCACCGGCACGGCGTGATCCGGTCGGTCGGGAGCAGTCGTGACCGCACAGGCCCTGTGGCTGGACGATATTCGGGTGGGGGATCGCTTCCGGAGCGCGTCCTACACCGTGACCGCGGCGGAGATCGTCTCCTTCGCCGAGTCGTACGATCCGCGGCCGTTCCATCTCGGTGAATCCCAGTCGGCGGGAACGTTTTTCGCCGGGCTGGCGGCCAGCGGATGGCATACGGCCGCGATCACCATGCGGTTACTCGTCGACGGTGGGCTGCCGATCGCGCACGGCATCATCGGCGTCGAGCAGCAGCTGGCGTGGCCGACGCCGACGCGACCCGGCGACGTACTGCACGTCGAGTCGGTCGTCACCGAGGTGAAGGTCGGCCGGTCCGATGCCGCGCGCGGGATCGTCACCACCGCGTACCTGACGATCAACCAGGAGGGCGAGATCAGGCAGCGGGCAACGGGCAAGATCCTGGTGTTCCGGAAACCGGAATAGCGCTCCGGCCCGGTCAGTCCGGCGCGTGGATCTCGGTGACGATGGTGTAGAGCTCGATGATGGTGCCGTCCTGGGTGCGGGCGATGTCCATGCCGACCACCACCGGCGGCTGGCCCGCGGGACCGTAATGGAAGCCGAGTTGGCCGATATCGTCGAGTTCGGCGGCCGGGCCCGCGGGGCGGAAGACCCAGTCCGGGTTTTCGGCGCGCAGCTCCTCGGCGCGGTGTCCGAGTTCCTTGCGTCCGTGCATGATTTGTTCCGCCTCGTGCCAGATCACGTCCGCGGCATAGGTTTCGGCGATGGCCGCGGCGCGGCGTGCCGGGTCGGGCTCGTTGAAGACGTCGAGCAGATTGCGGCGCATGAGGTCGGCGGGGGAAAGTGTCACGGCTGTCCTCTCAGAAGTGATGGATGCTGCGCTTCGAGATCGCGTGTACCTGCGGGGAACAATCCCGGATGCACGTCGAAGGCCTGGTAGATCATTTTCCCGGCCCCGTTCGTTGCCGGTCGTCACGACAGCCTACGTACCGGGCCGATCAGATCGGTCGCGACGCCACGCCGTGGGTTCGGATCACATGCCGGCGAGGCCGATGAATTCGTGTACCGATCGGACGCTGCCGGCGCCGTCGCCGACGGCGGCGGCGATGCGCTTCATCGATCCGGCGCGCATGTCGCCGACCGCGAAGATGCCCGGCACGCTGGTCTCGAACGGGAGGGGGCCACGGCCCAGGGTGTCCCACATGTCTTCCGCGGTGCCGGGGCCGAGCGCGACGTCGGTGAGAACGAATCCGTCGGGGTCGAGGCGGATGTCGGCGAGCCAGGAGGTCTCCGGGTCGGCGCCGATGAAACAGAACAGGCCGGAACACGGGAGCCGCTGGGGTTCGGGTGTGTTCGTGCCGGACACGGTGATTCCGGCCAGACGATCGTCGCCGTGCAGTGCGGCGACCTCGGTGCCGAGCCGGATGTCGATCGCGGGGTTGGCCTCGATGCGGTGGGCGAGGTAGCTCGACATCCCGGCGGACAGATCTCCCGATCGGACCACGAGGGTGACCATGCACCCGCGGCCGGCCAGGAACAACGCGGCCTGTCCGGCCGAGTTCGCGCCGCCGATCACCGCCACCGGGGTGCAGGAGCAGGTGCGGGCCTCGATTTCGGTGGCCGCGTAATAGATTCCGCGCCCTTCGAAATCCGTCCAGCGCGGCAGGTCCAGCGCCCGGTACTTCACCCCTCCGGCGAGAATGACCGCCCGCGAGTAGGCGACCGCGCCGTCGGACAGCGTCACCTCGAACAGCGCACCGGTGCGTCGCACCGAGACGACCCGGCACGGACTGTTCAGCGAGGCCCCGAACTTCTGCGCCTGCACCATGGCCCGGCCGGTGAGATCCGCGCCGCTGATGCCGTGCTCGAATCCGAGATAGTTCTCGATGCGGGAGCTGGAACTGGCCTGCCCGCCGACCCCGACCGCGTCGAACACGACCGTGCGCAGGCCTTCGGAGGCGCCGTAGACGGCTGCGGCCAACCCTGCGGGCCCCGCCCCCACGATGATCAGATCCGTTGCGGCCGAATCAGGTTCGGATTCGGCCGAATACGCGAGGCCGAGGGCCGCGGCGACCTGCGCCGGAGTCGCGTCGGTGATCACCCCGGTCGGCGTCACCGCCGCGGGCAGCCGTTCGTCGGTGACGCCGATCGTCCGCGCGAGCGCCGCGCCCGCGACGCTGTCGATGTCGAACCAGGTATAGGCGATGCGCGCGTGCGCGGCCCAGGAGCGCAGCGCCAGCGACTCGCGAGACAGTTCGCTGCCGAGCATGCGCACACTGAGCGCGGCGGCGCCGGACTGGAGTTCGCTGCGGCGGGCGAGGAATGCGGTCAGGATGAGGTCCGACAGTTCGGTGTCCTCGTCCATCAGCCGGCGGAACGCGGCCGGGTCGATCCGGATGATGGAGCCTGCCGCGGTGACCCGCGCGGTCAGATACGTCGACTGCCCGGTGAGCAGGTTCAGCTCGCCCAGGAACTGACCCGGCGTGCACGAAACCACCAGCGCCTCGGGCAGATCCGTGGTCGCCACCCGCACGATCTCCGCGGCGGCGGTGGTCAACACGATGAAGTCGTAGGTCCGCTGCCCGGTCCCGTACAGCACCGCGCCCGGCTGCACGACCTCGACGCTGCCGTATCCGCGCACCCGCTCGAGTTGTGCATCGGACAGGACGGGGAAGCGGTCGGCTTCGGGATCGTGCCCGGGCGCGGCAGGGCTCATAGGGTCGACCCGTCGGTGTCGCCGAGGAAGTCGCTGACATCGGCGGCGAATTCCCGGGCGTGCTGGAAGAGGAATCCGTGCGCCGAATCGGGATAGATCTTGATGCGCGCCTGCGGAATCAGCCCGGCGAGCAGGTACGAGAAATGCGGCAGGATCATCGGGTCGCTGTCGCCGTTGGCGATGAACACCGGATGCGTGATCGCACTGACCCGCTGCAACGCCGCGTGATCGGGAATGCCCCACTCGCACACGGCGTCGTACTGCGCCTGCCGGGTCTCCCAGGAGGTGGGCTGGTCGGCGTCGGTGGTGCGGCCGTAGATGCGGCCGAGGGTTTCCTCACCGGCTTTCCGGCTGGCGGGGGAGGAGGTGAAGAAGACATCGAGATATCCCTTCGGTGCGGTCTGGAGTGTGCCCACCGCACCGATCACCTCGGGAGCCCACCCGTGCATTCCCGCGCCGCCGCGTGGCGCCGAGGACGCCAGGACGAGCTGGCGCACCAGGTCGGGCCGGATCAGGGCGATCTCCTGGGCGACGAAGCTGCCGATCGAGAAGCCCAGGATATCCACCTGCGGGACATCGAGGGCCGCGAGGAAAGCGATGGCGTCGCGCGCCATCTCGGTGATCGTGGCGGGAGTCGTGCCGGTGGTGGCGCCCACGCCCGTGTTGTCGAACGCGACGACGCGCCGCCCGGCGGCGAGGGCGTCGACGAGTACCGGATCCCAGTTCTCCAGATTGCCGCGGAAGTGCTGCAGCAACACCAGTGGCACTGTGCCGCTCCCGATTTCGCGGTAGGCGTAGTCGATGCCGTTGCCCGCGCGCACCACCCTGTTGGGGGCGGCCGCGTAGCTGAGCGCGGTTGAGGTCATGTCGCTTCCCTTCGCTGGACTGTCGGTCAGCGGGCCGTTGCCGATCGGTCGGACCAGGTTGTCATTCCCCAGCACGACGATCACTCACCTATTCGTGTGACGGCAAGCTGTGCAGGGTGTTCGCGAGCTGGACCCGGGACTGGATACCGAGCTTGGTGAACGCCGAACGCAGATGGGTGCCGATGGTGTTGACCGAGATGCCGAGCTCGGCGGCCGCGGACTTATTGGTGTGCCCCGCGCCGATGAGGGCCGCGACCCGGCGTTCCGAGGGCGTCAGCGAGGCCCAGCCGTCCGTCGAGTGATGCAGTGTGACAAGCCATTTGGAACGGCGAGCACCGGCCGCACGCATCACGTTCTGGATCTCGGCGGTCTTGGCCAGGGCATGCATGGTGTGGAATTCCTCCCACGCGCGGTCCAGTTCGGCCAGGCCGTGGATGCGGTCACCGGCGGCGAGGAGGGCCCGCCCGTAGGATTCGGCTCCGCAGGCCCGCAGCAGCGGGCGCGGGCTGCGGGCGAGAACCTGGGCGGAACGGCCGATGAGGTCCAGGTCGCCGCTGTTGCGGCCGCGCAGGTTCAACGCCATGCCCTCGAAACTGGCGACCCCCGGATTCCGGCTCGCCGCCACTTCCGCGACCGCTGTTGCCAGAGCAGTGAATTCGTGATCCATGGCGGTGTCGCCGATCTTGAAGAACAGGCCCGTCCAGCACGGCCACAGTGGCCAGTAGCCGTTGCACACCCCGGCCCCGTCCAGGACGGGCCGCCAGGTGGCCATGGCGTTCTCGAAGTCACCGCGGGCGGCGGCGAGCCAGCCGCGCATGACCCCGACCACGGGCTTGCGGGTGTGGTCGCCGCCTCGAACGATCTCGTCGGTGGTCCGGATGTGCTGGTCCGCGCGCTCGATGTCGCCCTGCAACAACGCCACCGCGACGCTCACCATGGCGGCGTCGCAGGCCTGCTCGGTGTTGCCGAGCGTGCGGCCGAGCTCGATGAGCGCGCGGGCTGCGGCATCTGCTCGGTGGAGGCGTCCGAGATTGAAGTGCAGCCACATTCCGCTGCCACTCAGGGCCGGCAGGATGGCTTCGGTCGTGGAGTGGTCGGTGCGGGCCTGATCGAGCAGCGCCTGTGCATGGTTGTAACGGTCGAGGAACTGCAGCTCGATGATCTCCTCGGCCAGGTAGGAGACCCCGCCGAGAGCGCGGAGTTCGCGAAAGTGGCCCAGTGCCGTGAGGTGGCGGGCATCGTTCTTCGCGGCCTCACCGGCCGCCTGCAGGGCCAGGCCGAGCGCTTCGCGGTCGTCGACTGTTCGGGCGAGGTCGAGCGCGGCCTCGCTGACGCGGATGGCGGCGGGTCCGCGGGCGATGCGGGTGTTGGCCAGGGCAGCGGCGGCGCGCAGGCGGGCGGTGACGGTGGGCTCGAGGGTTCGGGTGCCGAGGACCCGCTCGGTGCGGGTGACGAGATCGCTGATGCGACCGCTCAGCCACAGTGCCTGGGCCACTTGGGTTTCCACTTCAGCGGCCAGGGTGTTGTCGTCCAGGCGAGCGAGAATCAGGTCGGCGACGGTGATGGCCTCGGTGGAACGCTGGGTGCGGCAGAGCACCGACAGGCACCGTTTGCTGAGGTCGAGCCATGCGGGCTGGTCGGGGCGAACGGTCCGGAAGGCGAGCGCCCCCAGTTCCCCGGCCTCCTCGGGGTGGGTAGCCACCAGGGATTCGGCGACCTGAACCATGGCCGTGGCGCCGGGCAGATCGCCGGGACCGATCGCTTCCCGCGCGTGCGCGGCGGCGATGAGTTCTTCGGAGGCTGCGAGGTAGTAGACGGCGCAGTTGCGATGCAGCCGTCGAGCGTGCGCGGCCGGAATACCGGCGCACACCGCGGCACGCACCAGGTCATGCCGGCAGTCCACGCGCTCGCCCTCGGCGCGCAGCAGTCCCGACTCCAAGGCGCCGGAAAGGGCTTGTGGGAGCTGCTGTTCGGAGCTCGCGGCACCGAGCCTGCGAAGGTCGGGCACCGGAACCGCACGGCCTGCGATGGCGACGGTCTGCACGAGATCCCGCGCGGCGGCGCCGAGCTGTGCCAGCCTGGCGGCAATGGCCGCCGTGAATTCCACCGATACCGTATCGGAGTCGTCGCGGGCGGTGGCCCGAGCAACATTGTCGATGATCTGGACGGCCAGTGTGGGATTGCCGTCGATGGCATCGAGGTATCCGCGCAGCCGCTGGTCGGGCAGGTGACCCAGCCGATCCTGCGCGATCATCGCCAGGTCCGGTAGCGCCAGCGGGCCCAGCCGAATCTGTTCGACAGCGGCGAGTCCGTGTCCGGGGAGATCGGCTTCCGCATTGTCATCCCGGGTTGTCAGCACCCAGACGACGGGCAGCCCGGCGAGGCGTGGAATCGCGGTGCGCAGGAGGAACTGGCTGACCCGATCGGCGCGGTCCACATCGTCGACGGCGAGCAACAGCGGGGCGGTAGCGGCGCGGTCCTCGAGCGCCGAGGCGACGGCTTCGACCAGGAGGAGCGGTTCTGCCGAGTGCGCGACGATGCCCGCATAGTCGGCGGTGGCCAGCAAGGGATCTCGTCCGGAACGTAACAGCCCCAGCACCGGCGCACCCGGCTGGACCTGCGCCACGATGTCACAGCGACCGGTCGCGACAAGCATGCCGGTGCGCTCGGCCTGTCGGCATATCTCCGACAGCAGCGCCGTCTTGCCGAGCCCGGCGGCACCGGTGATCCAGATGATCCCGCCGCTGCCGTGCCTGCTCGCGCCTCGCAGCACCGCCAGCGCACGCCGCATCGGTTCGCTCCGGCCTCGCAACGGCTCGGAATGCAACGGACACCGCCTTTCCCCGCAGCCACCCTGGAATACCCATTCTGCGCGGCCGCTCGAGCTCCGGCATCGCGAATTCGCCCAATCGGTGCCCGACGGGGCGGCTCGCCTCACCTGTTTGCGGTAGAGACGCCCCGACGCGCTCGCTCGATACTGGGGCGACGATCCGTGTGCGGGACCATGCAGGCCGTCGTATGGCTTCACGCGCGGCAGGACCGAGGAGGAGGCATGCACGACGCGCATGGCGCGCTCGCGTCGCAGCCTCCCGGGGCGGGACCGCAGCTGGGCTGGCAGCGCAGTGGCCGCGGCGCGCATTCGACAGTGTTCCTCCACGGCTGGCCGCAGACGTCCCACGCGTGGCGCCGGGTGCTTCCACTGCTGGACGAACTCTGTTCCGCGGTGGCCCTGGACCTGCCCGGAGTAGGCCGATCCGCGCCCCAGCCGCACGCGTTCGACAAGGTCACGATGGCGGCGAATGTGCATGCCGCACTGGAGGATCTGGGCCTGGGCCGGGTGTTCCTGGTCGGGCACGACATGGGTGCGCTCGTCGGCTATGCCTTCGCTCGCCGGTATCCCGCCGCCGTCCGGGGACTGGTCAGCGTCGATACGGCGCTGCCCGGCATCGCCGGATGGGAGGACGTCACCCGCTCGCCGGCCTACTGGCATCTCGGCTTCCACAGCGACACCTCCTGCGGCCGTTTCACCGCCCAGCACCTGGTCCAGGGCAACGAGCGTGAGTACTTCCGCCGATTCATCGACCGCTTCGCCGCGCACCCGGAGGCGATCGGCGACACCGACATCGCCACCTACGCGTCGGGCTATCAGGGTGCGGATCGTCTTACCGCGGGATTCAAGATGTTTCGTGCGCTACCACTCGACATCGCCGACAATCGGCACGCCACCGAGTCGCTCGAGGTGCCGATCCTGCTCGCGTTCAGCGAGTTCTCCCACGCCACCGTCACCGACACCGTCGCGCAAGGGCTCCATGACGTCGGAGTCGCGGACGTCCGCACCGCCATGATCCCCGATGCCGGTCATTGGCCGGCCGAGGAACAACCGGTGTCCCTGGCCCGAGCCATTACCGAGTTCGTCGAATCGATCGACTCCATCGATGAAAAACGGTGAGCATCAACGAAAGAGAGTGCCGCGCTACCCGGACGGCAGCGCGGCATCCGATCCGACAGCTGAACCTCCGGTGGCGGGGTCGCTCAGTTCGGGAATTGGGAATAGGCGGCGGCGAACAACGTGTAGGGGTTCCCGTAACCCGGGAAGAGACCGGTCATCTCGTCGATGACCTCCGGCGCGGACGACAATTTGGCGACAGCCCGGTCGAATGCCTCGATGTAGGAACGGGATTGCGCGATCTGCCGTTCGGCGTCGTCGTCGGGCGCGCCGGGATCCTTGTGCCCGGCGATGATCGTGGCGGGGTGCAGGTCGGCGATCTTGTCGATGGTCGCCAGCCAGGTCCGGCGGCTGTCGGGCGTCGAATTCCACAGCCACATATGGATGTTGTTGTACACGGCGTCGCCGGAGCAGACGGTGTCCAACTCGGGGATATGGACCACGGTGTTGAGGACGCCGTCGGCGCCCCCGACTTCGACCAAGCGCACCGGATGGTCGTCCACGGTCAGGGTTTCCGATTCCACCGGCTGCGGGAGTGCCGGGGTGCGGTCGAACCGGTCACCGAACCACGCGATCCAGTTCTGCTGCACGTCGGGTCCGAGGTTGTAGCGCGCTTCCTCGATGACGGTGGTGTTCAGGGCCAGCAGCCGGGCCTGCGGGAAAGCCTCGAGGACCGGCCCCGCGCCGAAGAAATGATCGCCGTGACCGTGGGTGATGACGATGCTGGTCAGGTTCTTGCCGGTGTCGCCGATCCAGGCGGCGAGGCGGCGGCCTTCGTCGACCGTCATGAGCGCGTCGACCAGGATGGCGTCGCGCGCACCGGAGATCAGGGTGGCGGTGGACGCGGGCCAGGTGGCGGCGGTGTCCGGATCCCATCCCGGTCCACCGTTGATCGGCAGGTATCCGGTATTGAAGACGTCGATCGTGAGAGACATGGCAATTGCTTTCGCTCGCAAGGGGCAATCGGTGGTCTGGACGACCCGGAAGCCGGATCACGGCTCGAGTATCCGGAGTCGAATCCGGACGCTCCATCACCCGAATATGTGACTCCGCCGTGAGGCACTGATGCTGGTTCGAGAGGCGGCAGATCGAACGCAGGCTACGATTGACCAAGCAATTGCTTGGTCGAGGGAGAAGTAGTGAGCGATGACTTCCGGGGACGTGACGGCGCCGCACTGGTCGCGGGCGGCACCGGCGGCATAGGTGCCGCGGTGGTCCGCCTGCTGGCGCACCGGGGCAGCGATATCGGACTCACCTATCGCGCGAATCGAGACGCGGCCGAGCTGCTGACGAAGGACGTCGAGCGGGTCGGACGCTCATGCCGGGCCTGGGCACTGGATCTCACCGATCCGAGTGCCGTCGCGGATGTCGTCGCGCAGTTCGAACAGCGATTCGGCGGTCTGCACACTGTGGTCTACGCCGCCGGACCCCATGTCCCGATGGTTCATCTGAGCAGCGTGTCGCCCGAGCAGTACCGGGAGCAGCTGAATGCCGACGCCGCAGCGTTCTTCAACCTGATGCACGCCACCCTGCCGCTGCTGCGCCGGTCGCAGGGCTCCGTCGTCGCGGTGACCACGGCCGCAACCCGACGCTATCCGGTCCGGGATGGCCTTTCCGCCGGCACCAAGGGTGCCGTGGAAGCCGTCGCCCGTGGACTGGCGGCCGAAGAGGGTCGCTACGGCATCCGCGTCAACTGTGTCGGTCCGGGCATGCTGACCGACGGCATGGCCGAGCGCCTGATCAATTCCGGAGACCTCGATCGAACCGCGCTCGAGGTCGCCCGGCGCAATATCCCGCTGCGCCGCTTCGGGAATGCGGACGACATCGCGGAAGCCGTCGCATTCCTCGCATCGGACCGAGCGGACTTCATCTCCGGCCAAACACTGGATGTCGACGGCGGCTACACGGTCTGAGGGACTTCACCGACCGACCGCTGGTTCGCTGACTGTGACGACTGTCGGCCCTATTGCAGTCGACCCGGCTGAGCGTTCATTCACCCGTTGGGATGACGACCATCCGTTGGGATGCCGAGGCGGGCGAGTTCGGTCCGGACGGTGGCGATGACGTCGGGGAGTGCGGCAGCGACCGGGGTGGAGAGGCCGACGCCGAGGTCGAGGCGGTGAGCTTCGACGGCGATGACTACGAGTTCGGCGGGGACGCGGCCGAGAGCGCGGCCCAGGGGGAGGGCGTCGGGGATGCCCATGGCGTGGGAGCTGGCGGCGTGGGTGAGGCCGCGCAGGGCATCGACGGTGGTGCGCCAGACCCGGCCGGGGGTGGAAGGTTCACAGAGGACGGCATCGACCACGATCGCCAGCTCCGCGTCGGCCCAGAGATCCAGCAGACCCGTCGGCTCGCCGTCGCTCAGTGCCACGAGAACGCCGGGCAGGTCCAGCCTTTCGAGTTCCGTGGCCACGGCGGGGCCGATGCCGTCGTCGTGCCGGTACTCGTTGCCGACTCCGATGACGACGGCTCGCGGACCGCTCATCGGCGCACCACATCGAGCTCGAGGAAGTGGGCCGAGCAGGAGATGCACGGATCGTAGTTGCGGATGGTGCGTTCGCACAGGGTGGTCAGCGCCGCATCGTCCAGGTCGAGGTGCTCGGACACCACGTGGCGAAGATCGTCCTCGATGGCAGCCTGGTTCTGGGAGGTCGGCGGAATGATGGTGGCCGCCCGGATGGAACCCGCGTCGTCGATTTCGTAACGGTGATAGAGCAATCCGCGCGGGGCCTCGCTGATGCCGTGGCCGACGCCCGGCCGTGGCGCGCAGGGCGCCGCGGGGTGCGCGGGCGGCTCGTAGTCGGCGATGAGACGTAGCGCTTCATCGATGGCGTACACCACCTCGACGGCGCGAACCACGATGCTGCGGAACGGATTACGGCACTCCGGGCCGAGCCCGGCCGCAGCGGCGACCTCGAGGGCAACTGGGGAGAGACGCCGGGAGTTGAGGCTGTATCGAGCCAGGGGACCGGTCAGATAGCTTCGCCCGTCCAATCGCGCGTGGAGCGCGGTGGAATGCGGAACCTGTTCCTCGACCACGTGCTCGCCGAATTCACTTGCGGGGAAGTCGAGTCCGGTGCTGGTCGACACGGTGCCGTCCTCGATGGCGTAACGGTCCGACGCGGTGGCCGCGAGTAGATCGTGGTCGAGCTCCAGATCCGGGAAGTCGAATTGCGCCACCCGGCCGGCGGTTTCGATCGCGTAGTCCTGGGCCCGGCGCAGCTGGTCGGCGACCGGTGCCAGATCGGCGCGGCCGGGCACCGAGTAGAAACCGCCGACCCGGACATTGATCGGGTGGATGGCACGGCCACCGAGCAGTTCGAGCAGCGTATTGCCCGCCTTCTTGACGGCCAGCCCGTGCTCGACGAGTTCGCGATGGTCGGCGGCCAGGGCGATGGCGTCCGGGTAGCCGAGGAAGTCCGGCAGGTGCAGCAGGTGAATGTGCAGGGTATGACTCGAGATCCACTCGCCGCAGTAGAGCAGCCGGCGCAGCGCGGTCAGCGGCGGATCCAGTGTGACGCCGCATACCTGTTCGAGCGCGTTGCAGGCGCTGGTCTGATACGCCACCGGGCAGATGCCGCAGATCCGGGCGGTGATATCGGGTGGCTCGGTGTACGCCCGGCCGCGCAGGAAGGCCTCGAAGAAGCGGGGCGGTTCGTAGATATTGAGTTCTGCCCGCTCCACCCGGCCGTCCTCGACGACAACCCGCAGCGCGCCCTCGCCCTCCACTCGCGCCAGCGAGCTGACCCGCAATTGCCTACTGCGATGGCTCATCCCGGTTCCTCTCGGCGAAGGCCGGTGCGGCGACCGCGACCGTGCTGAACACTCGGTCGATATCGGCGGTGTCCATGCCGTTGATCCGCAGGATCGGCAGCAGCGCACCGATATTGGGCCGTTCCATCGGGCCGAAGCAGCCGTAGCAGCCGCGATGATAGGACGGGCACAGGGCGCCGCATCCCGCCTGGGTGACCGGGCCGAGACAGGGAATGCCGTCGGCGACCATCACACAGGTATTGCCGCGGCGCTTGCATTCGGAGCAGACGCTGGTGTTCGGCAGGTCGGGTTTGCGTCCGGCCAGCAGCGCGCACAGGGTATCCAGCAGTTGGCGGCGGTCGATCGGGCAGCCGCGCAGCTCGTAGTCCACCGGCACATGCGCTGCGATCGGCGTCGCGGTGTCCAGCGTCGAAATGTATTGCGGGCTGGCGTATACCACCGACGCGAATTCGGTGATGTCGGCGAAGTTGCGCAGCGCCTGGATGCCGCCGTGACTGGCGCAGGCGCCGATCGTCACGAGAATCCGTGACTGCGAGCGGATCTCGAGGATGCGGCGCTGCTCGTCGGGCGTGCTGACCGAACCCTCGACCAGCGACACGTCATAGGGCCCGGGCTCGACCGCGCTGCTCGCCTCGATGAAATGAGCGATGCGGACCCGGCCCGCCAGCGCGAGCAGTTCGTCCTCGCAATCCAGCAGGGTGAGCTGGCAGCCGTCGCAGGAGGTGAACTTCCAGACCGCGAGAGTGGGTGTCGTCATCAGAGCTCCCGTACCGAAAGCAGGGGTTCGGCCACCGCGTAGTCCACGACCGGGCCGTCGCGGCACAGCAGCAGCGGACCGAGCTGGCAATGGCCACAGCGGGCGACACCGCATTGCATATTGCGTTCCAGGGTGACCCGGATATCGGTGGGCGGGACGCCCTTGCGCAGCAGGGCGTTCGCGCAGAACCGCATCATTGGTTCGGGACCGCAGAGGAATGCCGTGGTGTTGCCCGGATCGACGACCAGTTTCGCGAGCGGTTCGGTGACGAAGCCGATCGGTCCCGTCCAGCCGGGACCCGGATGGTCGACGGTCTGATGCAGTTCGAGCAGGCCGTCGCGGGCCCAGACCTGCTGGTCGTCCCGGAAGAGGATGTCATCGGGTGTGCGAGCACCGGTGATCAGGACGATCCTCCGATATTCGGTGCGCCGCGCGAGCGCCTCCAGCACGACCGGGCGCAGCGGCGCCAGTCCGACTCCGCCGCCGACGATCACCAGATCGCGCCCGGCGGCGGAGCCGAGATCCCAACCGGTGCCGAACGGTCCGCGCACTCCGATCTTCGCGCCGACCGGAGCGTCATGCAGGGCCGCGCTCACCGCCCCCACCGCGCGGATGGTGTGCTCCAGGAAATCGACTGCGACACAGGGATTTCCACTGACCGAGATGGCGACCTCGCCCACGCCGAAGCGGTAGAGCATCATGAACTGCCCGGCCCGGAACCGTTGCGCGGCAGCGTCGATCGGGGCGAGCACCAGGGTCGCGGTATCGCTGGTCTGCAGGATGCGGCGTGCCACCCGATACGGGAGCATGGTGTCCGCGGACGCGCCGGCGCGGGCCTCGGCGATCATCGGCCGTCACCGGACGTGCCCAGGCGTATCGGTGTGGCGGTACAGGTTTCGGTGGGATTGCGGTAGAGATCCAGCAACCGGGCGCGGGTGGCCTGCAATCGTTCCAGGAGCGCCTCGAACAGCAGCAGCGTCAGTGCGTGGCCGAAACTCGGGTCGGCGTGGGCGAATTCGGTCAGCCGAGTCGAATCGAATTCGATCGCTCGCACGGGTTCGGCGGTGATCGCACCGAAATGCCATCGGTACGGCGGAACCAGCCACGACCAGCCGAGCAGATCGCCCGGACCGAGGGTCTGCACCACGACATCGCCACGCCCCGGCACCCCTGCGTCCAGCACCACCCGTCCCTCGCAAATGAGCCAGCAGCGGTCGGCCCGTTGGCCTTCCACGATCAGGCGCTGCCCGGCCGGATAGTGCACCGCATGCCCGGCCTGGGCCAGCGTTTCCAGCTTCGCGCGGTCGAGTGCTGCCAGCGAGGCGAATGCGGACAGTTCCTCAGCGGTGACCATCGTCGGCCTCCTCGCGCAATTCGACGAGCCGGCCCATCTCAGCGGTCAGATCGATACCGGCCGGGCACCATGCGATGCAGCGTCCGCAGCCCACACAGCCGGAGCTGCCGAACTGGTCGTACCACGTGCCGAGTTTATGGCTGAGCCACTGCCGATACCGGCTCTCGCCCGACTGCCGCACGCTGCCGCCGTGCACATGGGAGAAATCCAATTCGAAGCACGACGCCCAACGCTCCCAGCGTTCGGCATGGTCGCCGGTGAGATCGGTGACGTCCTCGGTAGTGGTGCAGAAGCAGGTGGGGCACACCATGGTGCAGTTGCCACAGGTCAGGCAGCGGCTCGCCACGTCCTCCCACTGCGGTGATTCGCGGGATTCGCGAATCACCGCGCGCAGGTCCGCATCCGGCATGCTGCGGCCCATGCGACCCGCTGCGGCCGCCACCTCGGCGCGGGCGTCCGTGATCTCGGCCTGGGTCGCCGGGTGCGAGCGGAGCTCGGCGAGTATGCGCTCGCCCGCCGCACTGCCCACTTCGACCAGGAACCGATGCCCGCTGTCGTCGATGCGTTCGGTGAGCGCGAGATCGTATCCGGCCGAGACGCCCGGCCCGGTGCCCATCGACGCGCAGAAACACACCCCGCCCGGCTCGGTGCAATTCACGCCGACGATGAACAGACCGGCGCAGCGGGCCGCGAAAGCCGAGTCCGGGTACGCATCTCCACCGAGCACCCGCTCCAGAATGCGGATGGCGGCCATATCGCAGCCGCGGACGCCGAGGAATGCGGCGGGGCGATCCGGTTGCGGTGGCTGCGACGACGGCTCGGTCGCCGGTGTCGGCGTCGGACCGTCTCCGGCCGCTACGAGATTCAGGTCGGCGTCGAGTCGTGCGATCAGGCGGTGCGGTGGATGCAGGAACTGCTTCCACGATCCCGGCCCGGCCGAATGCGCGAAGACCGCTTGGTCGGCGCGGCGATACACGCGATACCGGCCCGGCTCGGTGTGCACGCCCCACCCGGCGGGCAGTGCGGCCGGTGTGTCGAGTTCGTCGAGGATGATCGCGTTGTCGCGCATCGTCGGGCCGATGACCCGATATCCGTTCTCCTGTAACACCACGACGAGCCGGTCCAGCCCGTCGCGGTCGATCGTCACGGTGTCGCCGATGGTCACGGAAGCCTCCGTTCTCGCACGTCGCTCGATTCCAGTCTGGCTGGCGCGGCGCGGCGCGAACAGCGTCGAAGGTCCTCGGCACGGGGTCGGAGTGCCCAGGTCGGAACGGCGCTGGCGAGATCGGTCAGCCCCGGCTGTCCGCATCGGAGGGGGAGGCGGGTACGTGCTGCATCGACGAGTACCGTGCCGCGGCGATCTCCTCCTGGGCGCGCAGTTCCGCGCTGGTCCGCACGTACGCGTCGGGGCCTGGAAAGGTCAAGGCCCGATGCCCGGTGTCGGTCCAGTGCACGAGATACGGCGGTGCGCCGTCCGTGCCGTGCACCTCTTCGATGAGACCGCGACGGACCACGCCCCCGACCGCGCGTCCTTCGACGATCAGCCAGTCGCCTGGTTGTGCTCGCATCGAACGACCTCCTTACCCGTCGGCCGGAAACTGGTGTTGTCTCGAAGCTCTATCGTGGTAAGGCCATGCGATCCCCGGTAGGGCCGGAAGTCCCCGCGCAGGACCTGGCTGCCCGCACGATGAACCACGCGACCAGGAATCGGCCGGTAGCGCACCCGTGCTCATCCGAACCTATACCCGGCCTCCGGGCCGCTCACGCCGCCCCCTCCGGCTCGGCTGTCTGTAGTGGGCAACCGGGTGACGAACCAGTCCCGCGCGAGCTCGGCTGCCTTACGCAGGGTGCCGGGTTCCTCGAACAGATGGGTCGCGCCGGGCACCTCGGCCAGCACGGTCTCACATGACATTGCCATGGCCGCCTGGCGATTCAGATCCATGACCAGGTAG
Organism: Nocardia sp. NPDC004711; assembly: GCF_053601595.1. Classification (NCBI taxonomy): domain Bacteria; kingdom Bacillati; phylum Actinomycetota; class Actinomycetes; order Mycobacteriales; family Nocardiaceae; genus Nocardia; species Nocardia sp. NPDC004711. The sequence continues at coordinate 84,381 of NZ_JBSGCB010000024.1, forward strand.
TCGCGACCACCCACGATCAGCAGAGTCGGCGCCCGTACCGCCGACAGTGCGCGGCCGGTCAGATCGGGTCGCCCGCCGCGACACACCACTGCCCGCACGTGCACGCGCGGGTCGGCTGCGGCGCGCAGGGCGGCGGCGGCACCGGTACTCGCCCCGAAATACCCGATCGGCAGCCCCTCCGCGTGTTCCCGTCCGCTCAGCCACTCGGTGACCGCCACCAGTCGCGGGGCCAGCAGGTCGATGTCGAACACGTTGGCGCGGTTGATTTCCTCGGCCGTGGTGAGCAGGTCGAACAGCAGCGTGCCGAGTCGGGCCTGCTGCAGTACCTCGGCGACGTAGCGGTTGCGCGGGCTGTGGCGGCTGCTGCCGCTGCCGTGCGCGAACACCACGACACCGATCGGATGCTCGGGAATGGTGAGATGTCCGGACAGCATGGCTTTCCCGGCCCGCACACACACCTCGCCGTCGCGCAGCGGCGGATCCGCGACCGGTCCCGGTTGCGGCCGCGGATCGGGGGCAGCGCCGCGAGCCAGCAGACGGCCCGCCTCGCGATCCTCGAAGACCATCGAAACCTCCTTAAAGCAGGCACTTCCAGCGTCACAGCCTCCGGCGGCCACCGGCAGATCCGGTTGTCGCCGGTCGGGAGAGTCGTTGGTCCCACAACGACCTCCGAGACATTGGATTGCTGATAGCGGGGGTGCGGTACCGGAGCAGCCGACGAGCCGACTACGCCGACCAGTTCACCGGCCTGATCCTGCGATGAAACGCCGCCGGGTCACTGTGGGTCGTGGCTGACGTCAGCAACGCGAAACGATGGACCTACACCCGGGCAGGAGGCGGGGCAGCGCCGCCGCAACGATGACCGAAGGCATGGCGTCAGCCCTCGGTATCGGTGACTTTCGGCCGTCACCAACGGCCACCCATCGCGACATGCTGAACAGTACGAAGCTGCGAATCCCGAGGAAGGAATGGCGATGTCGAGCACGCATCCCGATACCGACACCATCCGCGCGGCGCTGGCCCTGGCCGTGCGCGCCCCGTCGGTGCACAACACGCAACCCTGGCAGTGGCGTATCGGGGAGAGCACCCTGCATCTGTATGCCGATGACACTCGCTGGCTGAAGCACACCGACCCCGACCGCCGCGAACTGGTGCTCAGCTGCGGCGCGGTACTGCATCACCTGCGAGTGGCGATCGGCGCGGTCGGATGGGAGACGATGGTGCACCGATTCCCGAATACCGCGGATCCGCGACATCTGGCCGCGATCGAATTTCGCTCCGGGGCCACTGATCCCACGACGGTGCAACTGGCGCAGGCCATCGCTCGACGCCGCAGCGACCGGCGGCATTTCACCTCCTGGGAGGTGCCCGCCGTGAACGCGGAGAAGGTCATCGCCGCCGCCCGTGTCGTGGGGGTGGAAATTCGCGACGTCGACGCCCTGGAGGCGCGTGGGACACTGGCGCAGGCCTTCGAACAAGCGTCGGCGAGCCACGCCCAAGACCCGGACTACATCGCGGAATTGCATGCCTGGAGCGGCCACCATGCCGCACCATCAGGCGTCCCCGCCCGCAACGCCGTGGTCCCCACGGACCCGGCCGTCCGTCCGTTCTCCGACCCTCGGCTCCCCGAAGCCGTAGTCCGCGACACCGACGAATTCTCGCGAATGCTGTTGCTCAGCACCGGGTCCGACGATCCCCTGGCGTGGCTGCGCGCCGGTGAATCCACCAGCGCCGCCCTGCTGACCGCGACCGTCCGCGGCCTGGCCACCTGCGCTCTCACCGAACCTCTGGAACTGCCGGCCATCCGAGAACAAATCCGCACGAACATCCTCGGCGGCTTCGGCCACCCGCAAGTGATCATCCGGATGGGCTGGGCGGCAACCAGCGCCGACCCGGTCCCGCCCAGCCCCCGCCTCGCGCTGGACGATGTGGTGCACCCGCTGCAACCGGCCGACTCGGCCGACCGATCGCACTGACCACGCCGGGATGGCTGCCATCAGCTGCATTACCGCGAAGGTGTGCCGCAGGTCGTGCAACCCGCACGCCGCGGCGACGTGGCAGCACGCCGACTTCGACTGTGGCCGTTTCTCATTCACCGAGCAATGCCGGGCACGATGCCAGCCGTCGTCGACTTGCTCTCCTGCAACCCGCCCACAGATTCGGCCGCCAGCGCCCGGTGCACCGTGACCGACGCGTAGTCCGGACGATGCTCGGCACAGGCGACTGCCGGCCGGGCCCGCATAGCGCCGCGGCGCATGTTACCTGCGGGTGAACTCCTGCTCACAAGCCTTCAGTCCGGTGTGTGAGGTCGCCTAGGCTCGGCAGGGCGCTCGACCTCCCAGATGGAGGTGACGAGGGGAGCGTGCTACCTCGGCTGCCGTCCACGGCAGTGCTCGATTGCACGAAGGATCCGCCATCATGACTGTTGATGTACCCGTGCTTGGTGAGGTCCGATCCCGTGACGAACTCCCGGATGAATTCTTCGCCCTGTTCCTCGACCCGACCCGCACCTACAGTTGCGCGCTGTGGACTCGCCCGGACGACACCCTGGAACGAGCCCAGTCGGCGAAGATCGACCTCGCGTTGGCCAAGTGCGATCTGCAGGCGGGGATGACCTTGTTGGATGTCGGCTGCGGCTGGGGCTCGACCATGTTGCGCGCCATGGACACCTACGGGGTGAACGCGATCGGGTTGACCGGCAACCGCCACCAGTACCGGTATGTGCGGGACCGGCTCGTCGACCGGCTGATCCGCGGCCGCCCCTACGGCGGGGTCCGGCGCCAGGATTGGGAGGAATTCGACCGCCGCGTGGACCGCATCGTGTGTATCGGGACGCTGGAACACCTCCACCCGCAGCGCTACGCCGATTTCTTCGATTTCGCCTACCGGATCCTGCCCGAAAACGGGGTGCTGTTGGTGCAGACCGTCGTCGCACCGGGCCGCGACCCCTCCGATGCCCACCAGACGCGTTTCGCGAGTACCGATTCCGTGTTCGCGCCCGGGACCATCCTGCCCTTCGACCGAGTTCCGCCACCGACCGGCCGCAACCCCAGGGGGGTCACCGAGTACGCGGAAGATGCCGGATTCACCATCACCGGAATCGGGAAACTGGGACCGCACTACACCACCACACTGCAGAACTGGGTCACCGCGCTACACGAGCACCGCGACCGGGCGATCGAACTCGCCGGGCGTGACACCTACAACGCCTACATCAGCCATATGACCGGGTTCGCCGACTACTTCCGTCACGGCCACCTCGACGTCATGCAGTTCACCTGCATCAAGAACGGGTTGTGAGGGCGAGTAGCGGCCCGCCGTGCCGCCGAGGACAGGTTCCTCGAAACCGAACCCGGGCAACATGTTCGCCTCTGCAGCCCCGACGATCAAACCCGCACAGTGACCGATTGAATCGAAGGACCCGATCGATACCGGCCTCCGGAATCCTGTGTCCGTGTGGCCGTCAGGGATGAATCGGAATGATGTGCGGTGCGTGCAGATTCAGACCCTGCGCGATGGAATCCGAAAAGGTGCTGATGGCGGTCCAATCCCGCAGGTCGCCGTAGCGGCCGCCGCCGAGTAGGCGGTAGAGGACGCGTGCGCCGAGGGACACGCCGACGCGCTCGTAGTGCCCCGCGAAGGCCTGGTATCCGCGCGGGTTGATCGAGTCGCGCACGGCGGCAATGCGTTTCGGCACCATGCGGCCGATCCGATGTCCGATCGGTCCGCGCAGTGCCGGTCCGATGCCGACACTGAAGAGCCAGACCGGCCGAGCGCTGAGTTCGTTGCGATGGGATGCCACGTACTCCGCGACGGTGGGCAGCAGGGCCATGTCGTGCACCGCGCTGCCGATGACCACGGCGTCGAAACGCGACAGGTCCGGTGCGTGCTCGGCGTCGGCGACCTCGACGGTCGCACCCCGGGCGGCGAGATCGTTGCCGATGTACTCGGCGATCTCCCGGGTCGACCCCTGAGCCGAAGCGTAAACGATGCTGACTGCAGGTTTGCGATTCTCCATGTGCCGAGCGTGCGCCTCCCGTGACGGTCCAGAAGAGAGGACTCGTGCCCGGCCGGAGGGGACGATGGTCACCGGCCCGGCGGCCGGACACGGAAGTCCCGCTTCTGCTGGACCTTGCAAGCCCTCATCGGGCGGTCGAAGCAGACTTTTACTCCTGCCGGTGCGGGACAGGGCACAAGGTCCCATGGCCGATGCCGGGGTCGCAGCCGAGAATGGGGGAGCCATTCCATCGCTGGTCGGAGGTAGGGACCATGGGTGTCATCGAGGCGCATACAGTCACCAAACGCTACCAATCCACGCTCGCACTCGATCGTCTCGAACTCGATATCGAGGCGGGGGAGATCTACGGCTTCCTCGGCCCCAACGGCGCGGGCAAGACGACGACGATCCGGCTGCTGCTGGGCCTGCATCGTCCGACCTCGGGTACGGTGCGCATTGCGGGCCGGGACGCGTGGGTCGATCCGGTCGCCGCACACCGGCATTGTGCGTACGTCGCCTCGGAGGCGTTGCTGTGGCCGTCGCTGACCGGCGCGGAAACCTTCGAATACCTGGAGAATCTGCGCGGCGGCTGCGATCGCGCATACCGCGACCGGCTGATCGAGCGCTTCGATTTCGATCCTGACAAGAAGATTCGCGCGCTGTCGAAGGGCAACCGGCAGAAGGTGCAGCTGGTGGCGGCGTTCGCGACCCGCGCCGAGATTCTTGTTCTCGACGAACCCACCTCCGGGTTGGATCCCTTGATGGAGGCCGCCTTTCGCGAGACCGTCGGTGAAGCCCGCGACCGCGGGCAGACGGTATTCCTGTCCTCGCACGTGCTCAGCGAGGTGGAGGCCCTGTGCGATCGGATCGGCATCCTGCGGGCGGGCCGGCTCATCGATGAGGGCACCCTGGCGCAGCTGCGGCACCTGTCGGCGCGGACGGTGGAGGTGAGCTTCGCGCGGGACGGCGTCGATATCGCTCCGCTGCGCGCGGTCGCGGGGGTCGAGGTGGTCGATGCGATGGATCACCATGTGGCACTGGAGGTCCGCGGTGAGATGGGACCGCTGCTGGCAGCACTCACCGGGTTGCCGGTGACGACGATCGACAGCCGGGAACCGAGCTTGGAGGAGATCTTCCTGGTCCATTATCACGAGGGCGCGGGCGGCCCTACCCGGACCGGCCGGGCCGGGAGCGCAGCGGAGGCACGTCGATGAACCTCGAGGCGGTGCACGGCTTCGTCGTCATGGTGCGAGCACGATTGCGCGCCAACCGGATATCGCTGGCGGTGATGACGGTTTTGATGGCGGTGTTCTGCACGGCCGCGCTGCAAACCTATGTGGTGGCGTTTCCGAATCAGGCGACCCGGGCCACGATGCTCGCACCGCTGACGAACAATGGTGCGCTGCGCGCGCTGTACGGCTACCCCTACGACATCGCCTCGCCCGCCGGCTGGGTGGCGTGGCGCAGCATGACCAGCGTCGGGATCATCATGGCCATGTGGGCGGTGATCATCACGACCGGTGCGTTGCGCGGAGAGGAAGACGCGGGCCGAGGCGATCTGGTGCTCAGCGGCGGACAGTCCCGGCGGCGCTGGTTCGCGGCGGCGCTCACGGCCACGGCCCTCGAGACTCTCGTGATCATGGCGGTGACCGTGTCCGTGCTCGCCGCGGTCGGGGTGCCGCAGCATCTGCTCAGTGCCGCCAACACGTGCGAGCTCGGGCTGCAGCTCGCATTGCCCGCGCTGCTGTTCGCCGCGGTCGGCGCGTTGACCGCGCAACTGGCCGCCACTGTGCGTGGAGCGCGGTTGCTCGCGGCGGGAATTCTGGTCGCGGCCTTGATTATCCGCATGCCCGCCGACGTCGGTGCGGGCATTCCGTGGCTGCGATGGCTCACGCCCCTGGGCTGGTTCGAGGAACTGCGCCCACCGGCCGCGCCGCCGCTGCTCACGCTGGCGGCCATCGCCGCCGGAACGGCTGTACCAGTAGCGATTTCCGTGTATCTGCTGCGGATCCGAGATATCGGCCGAGGCGTGCTCGGGGCCCGAGACAGCCGACCGCCACGGCGACTCCTGCTCGGCTCGGCGTGGCAAGCCGCGCTGCGCGATGAGATTCCGCAGCTGAGTTTCTGGTTCGCCGGGACCATCGCCTACACCCTGCTGATGGGCGGCCTGGTCAAGACCATTCTCGACTTCATGCAGCGCACCCCGATCTTCACACAGCTCTTCGGTCGCCAGATCGCCGTCGACGGCTTTGTCGCCACGCTCTTTTCGCTGGTCCAGTTGCTGGCCGCGCTCTTGGCGGTGACAGTGGTCGTGTCGGCCCGCAGCGAGGAATCGTCAGGCCGGCTGGAAGTCGTGCTGGCCATGCCGCACTCCCGGCTCCGATGGCTGTCCGGCCGCGCCGTGCTGGCGGTGTCCTTGGCGGCCGGCTTGACTCTGGTCGCATCGGTGGGCATGTGGACCGGCGCGGCGCTCACCGGCGAACGCCTTCGATTCGGTTCGCTCCTGGCGGCGTCGGCGAACAGCCTCCCGCTCATCGTGACCACCGTGGGCGCCGCGACCGCGGTGCTGGCGTTTGCACCCAGAGCCGTCTCCTTCGTGCACGCCCTGGTCGCCACTGCTTTCCTCTGGGACTCCGTGGGCACCGCACTCGAAGCCCCGGCCTGGTCGCTGGAAGTCTCGCCATTCCACGCCCTCGCCCGCATGCCCCTACAGCACTTCGCCGTCTCGCCCGCCCTCGTGCTCACCGCGCTCGGCGTGGGGCTGTTCGCGCTGGCGCTGCTCATCTTCCGCCGCCGCGATCTCGCGCTCGCCTGACGACCCGGCCGGCGACGGAGGTCCTCACCGCGATGGACTGTGCGCGCAGCGCAGCACCTGGCCGGAGCGGGTAGACGGTGATGTCCTTCGCGCCGGCCTGCCAGGCGCGCTGGGAAGACCTCGCGTACGTCGTCGGGGGTTGCGGATTCGGGGAGATTGACCGTCTTCGAGACGGCGGCGTCGGTGTGGCGTTGGACGGCGGCCTGCATCCGGATGTGCCAGATCGGCTCGATTTCAGGTGCGGAGATCGCTCATAGCGTGACGATCCGGGGGAAAGTCGTTGCCGTATCGCGGGATACGATCTCGGTTACGGGCGGGTCGGGGACCACCAGCACCGGGCAGGGCGCGTGGCGGACGAGATCCTGGGTGATGCTGCCCAGGCGCGCCGTATGCGCGGACTCGGGATCATGCCCGATCACGACCAATTGCGCAGTGGCGCCGAGGCGCTCGACCGCCGTGGCTGCATCGCCGACCACCGTGACGGGCCGCACCTCCACATCGGGGAAGTCGCGTCGATACTGCCGCAGCTGGGCGTCGGGGACGACCGAGGTCGCTATGTGGTGATCGGGCGGAAGCCCCGACCACATCGCGTCATCGGGTGGCGAGGCCCACTGCCTGCCCTGCCACACCCGCACCACAGTGACATCCGTGCCACGGTCCCGTGCCGCACGGAACCCGGCGACCAGGGCCGCACGGGCGGTGTACCAGGTGCCGACCACGACCAGGATCGAACCGTGCTCGGCTGCGGGCCGTCCGACCAGCGCGACCGGGCAGCAGGCATCCCTGGTCACCGCCAGCGCGGTGGATCCCAGCACCATGTGAGAGAGAAACCCGACGTCCCGGGCGCCCAGCGCGATGAGCATCGCGGACCGCGAGAGCTCGACGAGCACATGATCGGCCTGTCCTCGCAGCACGGCGGTGCTGATCTCGAGCGGGTCCGCATCCTCACCAGCGGGATGCCGCGCGAGGATCGCGGAGCGCGCGTCCTCGAGTGCCGCGTGGGCCTCCCGGTGCCGCTGCCCGCCCGGCCGGAATGCGGGCTTGTCGATCGCCGGCACGACCGAGACCAATCGCAGTGGCGTATGCCGGGCGACGGCCTCGGCCGCGGCCCACTCGGCGGCGCGCACGGCCACCCGCGAGCCGTCGATGCCGGCGACGACCGGACCGGGTTCAGCGGTCACCGCGGCGGGGATGTTCGTCTCCATGAAGCCAGGGTTCGCCGCGTCGCTCCCGTCGGCTAGAGACCGCACACCCGCGATCGCGGGACCAAAGTCACCGGCGAAAGGACCACCGTCCCCGGCAGCGACGACTCGATGCCCTACAGAACCGGTGGTCCGGAGCGTGAAATCTAGTGTGTCAGAACAGTTTACCTCTCGAAGGAGGGATCATGAGCCTGCTGTCCGTACACCGTCAGCCCGGTTCGCTGCTGCCCGACCTCGCCGAGCTGTGGAACGCTATGGCGCCGCCCGCCGTCCCGATGCTCGGCACCCACCTGATGCGCGTCGAGGACACCATCGAGGAGGGGCGTTACCTGGTGCGCGCCGAGATTCCCGGTGTGGACCCGGCCAAGGACATCGAGGTGTCCGTGCATCAGGGGGAGCTGACCATCAAGGCCGAGCGGACCGAGAAACGCGAGGAGAAGGGACATTCGGAGTTCACCTACGGCTCCTTCGTCCGCACTGTCGTGCTGCCGCCGGGAGCTCAGGAGGAAGGCATCGACGCGAGTTACGCCAAGGGCATCCTGACTGTCAGTGTTCCGCTCGGTGAGCCCGAATCGCCCATCAAGACAGTCGAAGTCAAGTCCGCGGAGTGACATCCCGGCCCCGCGAGCCGGCCGGGCCACATCCGAGAGAAGGCGGCCGATGCCGATCGTGACCCTGACCATGAATCCGGCGATCGACATCGCCGCCGGTGCGGACCATATCCGGCCGACCTCCAAGACCCGTTGCACGCCACCGCGATTCGATCCCGGTGGTGGGGGAATCAACGTCGCGCGCACCGTCGCGGCTCTCGGCGAGCCGGTGACCGCGATCTTCCCGGCGGGTGGCCCGTCGGGGCGGCAGCTCGAGGACCTGGTCCGGGACGCCGGAGTTCCGATGCGATCGATCCCGATCTCCGGCCATACTCGGGAGAACCTCGCGGTCATCGACAACGGAACCGGCGACCAGTTCCGATTCGTGTTTCCGGGACCCCGGGTGACCGCGCCGGAACTGCATCTCTGCCTGAGTGAAATCGAACGTGCGGCAGTCGGTTCCCGCTATGTGGTCGCAAGCGGCAGTCTGCCGCCGGGTGTCCCGGACGGCCTCTATCAGATGCTCGCCGACCTGCTGCGCGACCTGGGTGTCCGATTGATCCTGGATACGTCGGGCGCAGCGCTGCGCGCGGTGAGGCGCGGCGTCCACCTCCTGAAACCGAGTGTGCGTGAGCTCGCCGAGCTCACCGGTCACCCGCTGCCCGACCGCAAGTCGCAACTCGCGGCCGCACGGGAGCTCATCCTGGCGGGAGTCTGCGAGATCGTGGTCGTGTCGCTGGGGGCGAGCGGCGCGCTGGCGGTGACGCGCCACGACGACCAGTGGTTCCCGTCGTTCGAGGTGACCGTCCGCAGCGGTATCGGGGCCGGCGACGCCATGGTGGGTGCCATGACGGTCGGCCTGTCACGCGCCTACCCCCTCGACGACGCGGTGCGGCTGGGCATCGCCGCCGCCACCGCCGCCCTGACCACGCCGGGCACCCGGCCCGGCCATCCCGCCCGCATCGCCGAGCTGTACCAGCAAGAACCTGAGACCCGGCCGAGCTGCTTCTCACCGGCCCGCTCGCGCAGCCCCGAAACGCCTGTTCCACAGAGGAGGACGTGATGACACACGAGGACTACGACGATCCGCACCAATTGGCCTCGGCCGGTGTCGTGGTCGGAGTGGACGGATCGCTCGGATCGGAGCTCGCCCTGCGCTGGGCCGCGAGCTATGCCGCCCGGCGCCGCCGGGAGCTGCAGATCGTGCACGCCCTCGATCTGGGCGGAGTCAGCAGTTCCGGAAGTCCCTCCGGGGTGGTGCCGCCGTCGGTGGTCGACGCGGTGCGGGCCCGGGCGCAGCAGCTCGTTCGCGAGGCCGAGGAGATGGCGCTGCGGATCGAACCCGGATTGCGGACCGCGACACGGCTTTCGGTGACCAATGCGAGCAGCCTGCTGGTGGATCTGAGCGCGGACGCCTACGCGGTGGTGCTCGGAGCGACCGGAAACGCCGGGACATTGATCCATCTGGGATCCACGCTGTTCGCCGTCACCTCCCATGCCCACAGTCCCGTGATCGTGGTGCGCCCGGATCCGGATGCGCACGACACCCTCCGCGAGTCCGGACCGGTCGTCGTCGGCGTCGACGGTAGCCCGGTCAGCGAGGCCGCCATCGCCATGGCCTTCGCCGAAGCCGCCGAACGCCACGCCGATCTGGTCGCCGTACATGTCTGGAGCGATTGGAATTTCGGCGAATACCTCGGTGACCGAGGCACCGCTGACCTCGGCGAGGTGGACGGGCTCGAGGAAGCTCTCCTGACCGAACAACTCGCGGGTTTTCAGGAGAAATATCCGGACGTGCAGGTGACCCGCCGCATCTATGTGTCCGCCCCGGCCGACACGCTGCAAGGGTGGTCGAAACACGCGCAACTGGTCGTGGTCGGCAACCGCGGCCGTGGTGGTTTCACCGGCATGCTCCTGGGTTCCACGGCGCACACGCTGGTCCAGCACGCCCATTGCCCGATCATGGTTGTCCGTCCCGCGGAGTGAGCCGAGCAGCCGCCGAATCAGGAGACGTCATGGAAGAGAATGCTGTTCCCGCAACGAGTTTCGAGCTTTCGGATCACGATGATCTGGGGATCGTCGTCGGCACGGATGGATCCGAGATCTCCTATCAGGCGGTGATGTGGGCCGCCGTCGAAGCCGACATGCGGGGCTGCCCGCTGCATATCGTCACCTCGTACGCGAACCCGATCGTGGCGGGGGCGACGGAACAGAACCCCCACGACAGGCGTGACCTGAGGCAGCGGGGACAGCAGGTGCTCGCCGACGCCGCGCGTATCGCCGCCCACGCCGTGCCGGGGGCGAGCCTGCACATCGGGACCGAATTGATCTTCGACATGATCATCGGCGCGCTGATCGAGCGCTCGCGGCGGGCGCGGCTGCTGGTGGTCGGGAATCGGGGGCTCGGCGCGATCGGGCGGGCAGTGCTGGGGTCGGTGAGTACCGCGCTGGCCCAGCAGGCGCACTGTCCGGTCGCGGTCGTGCACGGTGTTTCGGAGACGGACCCGGCGTCGGCGTCGAAACCGGTGGTGGTCGGGGTGGACGGATCGGCGAACAGCGTGCCGGCCATCGAGCTCGCCTTCGAGGAGGCGTCGCGGCGCAAGGTCGAGCTGATCGCGGTGCAGGCGTGGAGTGATACGGGTGGCTTCGACCTACCCGTGATGGGGTGGGACGCGATCCGCAGGACCCAGGATGTGCTGTTGGAAGCGGCCCTCGCCGGCTACACCGAACGCTGTCCGGAGGTCACCGTCCATCGGGTCGTGTCCTCCGATACGCCGGTGCGCGCGCTGCTGGAGCAGGCCGAGAACGCGCAGCTCATGGTGGTCGGCAGCCATGGCCGGGGCGGATTCGCCGGGATGGGGCTGGGCTCGGTGAGCACCGCGCTGCTGCATCTGGCGCAGTGCCCGGTCCTGGTCGTCCGTCAGCCATCGCAAACCCGGGCCGAAGAACCCGCCGGACAGTGACTTTCGGCCGTCACCGGAGGCCTGTCGCACGGGCCATGCTGAGTGAGGGCACGAGAATTCCGAGGAAGGCCAGGCGATGTCGACTCTCCCCGATCACGACACCATCCGCGCAGCCGTGGCGCTGGCGGTGCGGGCGCCGTCGGTGCACAACACCCAGCCGTGGCTGTGGCGGGTCGGCGACACCACGGTGCACCTCTACGCCGACGACAGCCGCCGGCTGCCCTACACCGACCCGGACAGCCGGGAGCTGGTGGTGAGTTGTGGTGCGGCGCTGCATCATCTGCGCGTGGCATTGCGTGCGGTCGGCTGGGACACGGTCGTGCACCGGTTCCCGAACCCCGCCGAGCCGAGACATCTCGCCGCCCTGGAACTCCACCACGCCGAGCCCGACGCGACCGCTACGCGTCTGGCGCGCGCCATTGCCCGGCGGCGCAGCGACCGTCGCCGGTTCACCTCGTGGGAGGTGCCGCCGGCGCAGGTATCCGCGGTCGTCGCCGCGGGAGCGGATGTACCGGGAGTGCAGGTCCGGGAGATCGACACGAACGGGGAGCACGCGCGGCTGCTGCGCGCTTTCGTCGACGCCGCGACCGAGCACCGCGGTGACGTCGGCTACAACGCCGAGCTGGCGGAATGGAGCGGTCACCACGCCAGCGCGCAGGGCGTACCCGCGCGCAACGCGGTGGTTCCGCCGGATGCGACGGTCCGGTCGTTCGGTGACCCCCGCCTGCCCGAGGCGGTGGTGAGTGACACCGACGAGGCCGCGCGAATGCTGTTGGTGTGCACCGCCTCGGATGATCTGCGGGGCTGGCTGCGCGCAGGCGAGGTGGCGAGTGCGGTATTGCTCGAGGCCACGGCGCGGGGGCTGGCCACCTGCTCGCTGAGCGAACCCCTCGAAGTCACCGGTGTGCGCACCCGGATCCGCCGGGATCTGATGGGCGACTTCGGTTATCCGCAGCTGATCATCCGGATGGGCTGGGCGGCGACCAGCGCTGCACCGGTACCCGCCACACCCCGGCTCCCGCTCGAGGACGTCGTTCGTCCGCTCGAATCCCTGAGCCTGTCGGGTGAGCAATAGCGAAGACACGAGAGTCAGGAGCGCACAAATGAGTGAAGACCTTGCCCCGCAGGTGGATCCGAATCCACCGATCGTCGTCGCCGTGGACGGCTCGGCCGTCTCCTACCAGGCGGTCGCCTGGGCGGCGCTGGATGCCGCGCGGCACGGAGCCCCCTTGCACATCGTCACATCGATCTGCGCGCCGACCGGGCTGCCGCCGACCGCCGTGCTCGACGCCCCCGATATCGCGTCGCTCGAACTGGACGGCGAACGCGTCGTGGGTGAGGCAACCCGCATCGCGTCCGAGACATTGCTCGGCGAAGGGGTCGAGATGTCGTCGGAAGTCACCGAGGAGCCGATCATCTCGCACGTGATCGACCTGTCGCGGGACGCCCGGATGGTTGTGCTCGGCAGTCGCGGACTCGGTGCGCTCCGGCGTGGGCTGCTGGGGTCGGTCGCCATGGCGGTGACCCATCACTCGCACTGTCCGGTCGCCGTCATCCATACGACCGCGGCCGCGGATCCGGTGTCGGCGCGGCAGCCGGTGCTGGTCGGCGTCGACGGCACCCCGAACAGCGTTGCGGCGCTGGAACTCGCGTTCGAGGAGGCATCGCTGCGCAAGACCGGCCTGACCGCTCTGCACGCCTGGAGTGACGTCAGTGGACCCTACCTGCCGATGTCGGGGTGGGAGACCGTGGAGGAGCAGGAGCGGGCGACCTTCGGCGAGGCGATGGCCGGATACACCGAACGTTATCCCGATGTCGCGGTGCGGCGAATCCTGGTGAAGGATCGTCCGGTTCGGTCGATGCTGGACGAATCCGAACACGCGCAGCTGGTGGTTGTCGGCAGCCACGGGCGCGGTGGCTTCGCCGGCATGCTCCTGGGCTCCACCAGCAACGCCCTGCTGCACAGCGTCGACTGCCCGATTGTCATCGTGCGCGGCGAGTGACCGGATCACTCGTCGGCGGCCGGTTCACCCCAGCGGCACCGCCCAGTGCAGCAAGGTCCCCGCTCCCTCGGGGTTGCGGCCGAAGGAGAAGGTTCCGCCCATCTCCTCGGCCCGGCGCTGCAGGTTGTGCAGCCCACTCTGGGTGACGTTCTCGGGGATCCCGCAGCCGTCGTCGGCGACCAGCACTGTCAGATCGTCGGAGACGTCGATGGTCACCGAGACGGTCGCGGCCCCGGCGTGTCGCACCGCATTGGAAACCGCTTCGCGCACTACGGCTTCGGCATTGTCGGCGAGTTCGGCCGCCACCACCGACAGCGGCCCGGTGATGCGCAACGACGTGCGCAGGCCGGTATCGGCGGTGTGCGTGCGGATCACCTCCTCGATCCGCTGCCGCAGCCTGGTACTGCTCGCCGCGCCGCCGTGCAGGTCGAAGATCGAGGTGCGGATCTCCTGGACCACGTCCTGCAATTCGTTGATGACGTCCGAGATCCGTTCGCGTACTTCGGCCGAACGGGCACGCGCGACGGTGCCCTGCAGGCTCAGACCAGCCGCGAAGAGCCGCTGGATGACATGGTCGTGCAGGTCGCGGGCGATGCGGTCGCGATCGGTCAGCACGTCGAGTTCGCGCATGCGCTGCTGGGCTTCGGCCAGTTGGATCGCCAGCGCGGCCTGATCGGTGAAAGCGCCTGCCAGTTCCTGCAATTCGTCCGCGAACGGGGGAGCACCCGCCGGGCGGACCACGACCAGCACGCCGAAGGTCGACTCCTGGGCGTTGAGCGGCAGGATCAGCGCGGGTCCGGCGTCGAGGGCGATGTCGAGACCGAGATCGTCGCTGTCGTCGAGGCGCAGGGCCAGACCCTCGCGGAACGCTCGTCCGATCGCCGTCCCGGACGTGCGGACCATTCCGGTGTGACGGTGATCGTCCGGACCGGCGCACTTGCTGATCCGCAGCCCCTCGGCGTCGGCGTGGTTGCTGTCGGGTTCCTCGTCGACGGCGAGGAACGCCCATTTCGATTCGGTGAGGGTGCGCGTGTGCGTGACGAGGTGGGCGAGCACCTGCTCGGGATCGGTTCCGGCCAGGAATTCGGTGGCGATGTCGCGGGTGGCTTCGATCCAGGCTTGGCGGGTGCGGGTGGATTGATAGAGCCGGGCGTTGTCGATCGCGATTCCGGCGGCGGCGGCGAGGGCCTGCACGATGACCTCGTCGTCCTCGGTGAAGGGCTGGCCGCCGGACTTCTCGGTCAGATACAGGTTGCCGAAGATCTCGTCGCGGATCCGGACGGGCACGCCCAGGAAGGTCCGCATCGGTGGGTGGTGGTCCGGAAAGCCGACCGACGAGGGATGATCGGCGATGTTGTCCAGGCGTATCGGCTTGGGCTGGCTGATCAGCAGACCCAGCACGCCGCGGCCCTCCGGGAGATCGCCGATCCGGGCTCGCATCTCCTCGTCGATGCCCTCGTAGATGAACTGTTCGAGCTGATCGTCCGCGCGGACGCCGAGCGCGCCGTAGCGGGCGTCGACGAGGCTGATGGCGGTGTGCACGATGGTGCGCAGAGTTTGGTCCAGATCGAGCCCCGAGGTCACCGAGAGCATCGCCTCGACCAGACCGTCCATGCGGTCGCGAGCGTCGATGATCTGTTCGACACGGTCCTTGACCTCGGTGAGCAATTCCCGCAGCCGCAGCTGGGAAAGGGTGTCGCGTACCGAGTAGGAGCCGTCGGTGGGCTCAACGGTCATTTCCTGGCTTCCCTGCACTCGTGTCGGGCGCGCACAACTGGTTCTGTTACGGCTGTTCCAGTTTAGGCACGCGCGCGACGACGATGGTGCAGGTGAGTGACTCGCAGCGTCACCGCCGATCCGGCTGGGCCAGCGCGCGATCCAGGAGCACGCGCCGTTCGGCGGCTGCGACGGCGCGCCGGGTGCGCTGGATCGCATCGGGCGAGACGGACACCGACGTGATGCCCGCGCGTACCAGATGCTCCACGAATTCCGGACGGGTGGAGGGCGCCTGGCCGCACAGCGACGAGGTGATGCCGAGCCGGCGGGCGGTGGTGACGATCTGCTCGATGGCATCCAGCACCGCCGCATCGGATTCGTCGAACAGTTCGGCGCACTCCTCGGAATCGCGGTCCACGCCCAGCATGAGCTGGGTCAGATCGTTGCTGCCGATGGAGATTCCGTCGATCCCCAGCTCGACGTACTCCGGTAGCCGGTACATCACCGACGGCACCTCGGCCATGACCCAGCGGTGCAGGCCGCGCTGCCGTCCGAGCGGGCTCGCGTCGACGAGCTCGAGGCACTGCTCGAGTTCCCAGCGGGTGCGGACGAACGGGATCATCAGGTGCACGTTCGGGGTCTGTTCGCGCACGCGTGCGAGCGCGGCCAGTTCGAGGCGGAACATCTCCGGCTGGCGGACGTAGCGGTAGCAGCCCCGGAACCCGATCATCGGGTTGTGCTCCCGGGGCTCGTAGCGGTCGCCGCCCTCGAGTGCCCGGAACTCGTTGCTGCGCATATCACTTGCCCGATAGACGACCGGGCGCGGCGCGAAGGCGGAGCTGATCCGGTGGATGGAGGCCGTCATGCTCTGGATGAACTTCTCGTCCTCGCCGCGGGCGATGAGATCGCGGGGATGGCGGCCGCCGAGCGCCTGGGTCAGCAGCACCTCGGCACGCAGCAGGCCGACTCCGTCGACGTCGGTGGCCGCGGCGCGTTCGGCGGCTTCGGGCAGCGCCAGATTCACGTAGACGCGGGTCGCGGTGGCCTCGGGTGCGGTCGCCTCGGGGACCGGGCGCGGCACCGCGGTGGTCGTGGCCGGCAGCAGGTTTCCGGCGTACACCTGGCCCGCGGACCCGTCGACGGTGACCTCGTGGCCGGTGGTCAGCTGGGTGGTGGCGGTGCGCGCTCCGACAATGCACGGGATACCGAGTTCGCGGGCCACGATGGCCGCGTGGCAGGTCATGCCGCCGCTGTCGGTCACCACCGCGGCGGCCCGCGAGAGGGTGGGCAGCCAGTCAGGGTTCGTCATAGGCGCGACCAGGATCTCGCCGTCACCCAGCGTGGATCCCTCTGCGGGCGAGCGCAATACGCGCACCGGACCGGTGGCGCGGCCGGGCGCCGCGGCCAGGCCGCGCACCAGCACCCGACCTTCGGCGGTCTCCGCCACCGGAGGTTTCACCGCGGTGTCGCCGGGCAGGATGGTGATCGGCCGCGCCTGCACCAGCCAGAGGTGCTCGTCGTCGAAGACCCATTCGACGTCCTGGGGGCGGCCGGAGTGGTGCGCCTGCACCTCGAGCGCGAGCCGGGCGACGGCGACGGCCTGGTCGTCGGTGAGCGCCGGCGCCGCGGCTTCGGATTCGGAGAGCTGGATTCGCCGATCGCCGTCGGAACCGGCCACGATGGCGAAACTCTGACTGCCGACCTCGGTGGTGAGCAGTGTCGGTCCGGCCGCGTCGAGGACGTAGGTGTCGGGTGTGACGGCGCCGGACACCACCACCTCGCCCTGGCCACGCGCGGCGTCGATGACGATGCGATCGAGCGAACCGGTGGCAGGGTCGGCGGTGAAGGCCACGCCGGCCGTGCGGGCGGCCACCATCCGCTGCACCACCACGGCCATCTCGGGCCGATTGTGCATGCCGCGCCGCGCCCGATAGGTCAGCACGCGCGGGGAGAACAGCGATGCCCAGCAGTCGGTCAGCGCGGTGATCAATTCTTCGTCGCCGTGAACATTGGTGTGGGACACGTTCATTCCAGCGAACGACGCGGTCGCGCTGTCCTCGCCGACGGCCGAGGACCGCACTGCCACGGTCACCGCGTCGCCGAGCCGGTGATAGGCCGACAGCACGGCATCGCGGACGGCCGGCGACATCGGGGTGTCGTGCACGAATTCCCGCATGCGGCGGCACAGCTCGTCGAGCTGCTGTGCCTCCTCGCGGGTCGCGCCCACCGCTGCCGCTAGCCCTCGGGTGTGCAGTTCGTCGAGTTCCGGGCCGTGCGTACCGGCACAGATCACCTCTTCGTAGGCGGATTTGAGCACGACGAACCCCGGCGGCACGGGCAGTTGCGCCGCGACCAGTTCGCCGAGATTGGCTCCCTTGCCGCCGGCGCGGTCGGCATCGGTCAATCGCAATTCATCGAAGGTGGCGACATAGTCACCCATGACGGCTCCAGTTCTGTTTCGATCCGGGCAGCACGAGCAGCAACAGGATCGGGACGGCAAGGATGAACAAGGCGGACAGCATCGCCAGCGGCGAGGCGCCGCTGAGTTCGAGGCCGGTGACCACGAAGGGAAGCGCGATGACGAACAGGGGGGCGTGCCGGATCGTCACTGCTGTGCCTCCGGAGTCTCGAAAATGCCCGCGGAGGTGAGAATGTCACTGAAATCGGCACCGAGTAGCACGCGCCGCAGGGGTACGGGAAGCTGTGCCAGCACGTGGTCGAGCTGGCCGGGGGAGAACAGCTGGGCCAGCGCATCGGTGACCGCCGCGGACATGCGCCTCGCCTCGTCCGTCGACACGTCGGCCGTCCGGGCGAATTGGTCCAGGAACGACTGCGGATCATGGCGCACGGGAACACGTCCCGGCGTCCAGCCCTCGTAGTAGACACCGCGCAGCAGCGTGGGCAGCTGGGCGCTCAGGTGTGCGGCCGCGCCGATGTCGAGGCGATCGCGCACGGTGTGCAGCCAGGCGCGCAGGGCCCGCTGCGCCTCCATCCGGTCGTCGGTGCCGAGCCGGTCGGCGACGGTGCGCAGCCAGATGCGGCTGGTATGGATCGCCGGGGCGAATGGATCGGTGTGGTGGCTCATCGGCATGGCCTTTCGCGGAAACGGGATGACCGAGGGTGCGCGGGTCAGGGGTGGGTCGGAGTGGCCTGGGCCTGCGGCAGGTGCAGAGCCTGCGCGATGGTGTCGGTCCAGGCCGTGATGTCGGACCAGTCGCGCAGGTCCCCGTAGCGGGCACCGCCGAGCACGCGGTACAGGGCGCGTGCGGGCAGTGAGACGCCGACGCGCTCGTAGTGGCCGGCGAACGCGTGGAAATCACGCGGTGTGATCGAATCACGCAGGGCGGCAATCTTTCTCGGGACGACATTGCCGATGCGGCGCCCGGTCGGGCCGACCAGGGCCGGCCCCAGCCCGACGCTGAACAGCCACACCGGGTATGCCTGCAGTTCGTGGCGATGCGAGCGGACGAATTCGGTCATCTCCGGCAGCAGGGCCAGATCGTGCACGGCGCTGCCCAGCACGATGGCATCGAAGAGCGTGAGTTCGGGAGCGTGTTCGACGTCGGCGACTTCGACGGTCGCGCCGCGGGCCGTGAGGTAGGCGCCGATGAAATCGGCGATCTCCCGGGTGGATCCCTGAGCGGTGGCGTAGATGACGGCGACGCGGGGAGCGGTGGTTTCCATGCATCGAGCCTGCTCGCGTGGCCGGATTTCGGTGAGAGGACTCCTACCCGTGGTGGCCGGGACCATGGTCCTCGACCGCCTCAGCCGGCCGCCGCGGCGGGATGGGACAGGTCCGCCACTGCAGCGGCGAGCATTCGACGCGCCTCTTCGGCCGGTCGGGCGAGCTCGGGCCTGGCCAGGACCTCGGCGAGCAGCGTGGGATCGGTGGCCTCCACGAGCACGCCGGTCCGGTCGGCCCGCACGACGACGGTGCAGGGCAACAGCAATCCCGCCTCCCGGTCGACGGCGAGGGCGCGACCGGCGAGCTGCGGGTTGCAGGCTCCGAGGATCAGGTACTCCTCGATGTGCTCACCGGTCCCCTCCCGGAGTGCGGCCTGGACGTCGAATTCGGTCACGACGCCGAATCCATGCTCCCGCAACGCGGTCCGGGTGCGGTCCACGGCGTCGGGGAACGTCGCGTCGAGGTGGACGGTGATGGCGGCGACGGGGGCCACCGGAATCCGGATCTCGGTGATCAGCAGACGGGGATCACTCACCTCGTCGGGGCCGATGAGATACGCCTCCGTCGGCGGTCCGATGGGTCGATAGCCGTTGCCCTGCAGCCACTCTCGCAATGCGCGGTATCCGGCGTCGATGTCGCGATAGCTGCCGCGATGACAGGTGCGGGCCACCAGCGACGGCGACTGGATGGTCAGCTCCGCACCCGAACTCGGGCCTAGGGCGGGCGCGGCCTCGATCGGGAGCCCGAAATCGACGACTATGGCATCCTCGGCGGGCAGTTCCCGATGGAAGGTGATCATCGGCGCGCCGTTCGCGACGAGCCCGGCCTGGTCGGCCACCTCCGACAGCCGGCTCATGCCGCCGACAATGCCGTCGCTCAACAGGTCCGGGCGGATCTCCAGTGGTATGCGCAGCACCGCCTGCGGCGGTGTCTCGCACACGTTCACCCGGTACTCCATGACGCGCCTCCTTCGGTAGTTCGTGCGTTCAGCCTGCGTCCGGCCGGGCGGGCGGCACAGAGGACAAGGTCACGGTGGTGGGGGAACAAACGCACGGCCGTGCGGGGCGATCGGCCGGCGGACCGGGTCATGATCACAGCCGTTCGTCGGCGGCGAGGGCGAAATAGTTCTCCTCCTCCTGCACGAAGTGCAGGCGCAGCACGGCGTGCAGGCCGTAGAGGCAGGCCAGCAGGTCGTCGATCTGATCCGGGTCGAATCCGCCACGCGCGCGGGCCAGTTCGAGATGGGTGCCGATGCGGGTGGCCAGCCGCTGGATCTCGGCGTGTGCGCGGCTCATGGTGGCTGTTGCCTCGGTGCCGCCGAGCGGCCCGGCGAGCGCGGGGTACAGCTGGGTTTCCTCGGCCAGCTCATGGGGCAGCAGATCGTCGAGCAGGAAACGGTGCACAGCGTCGAGCGCCCTGAGTGCATCGTCATCGGGGCGCTCCGCGACGCGGTCGGCCACCGCGCGGAGCTTCGTGAGGGCGTCCTGCAGGACATCGTGCTCAGCGGCGAAGCGGTGCAGCAGCTCTTCGGTATCGGCCGGCAGATCCAGATGGGCGGCCGGATTGCCGCGCAGTGCTCGTAGTGCGTTCAGGATGACGGCGACGTCGATGGCCTCCTGAAGCAGCGCGCCCGCCGCGGGCGGCAGCCAGCCGACGGCTGCGATGACCATGGCCGCGAGCGACAGCGTCATGCCGGCGGTCGCGCTCTGGACCGCGATGTGCCGCGACCAGCGGGCGGTGTCCATGGCGTCCGCGAGCCGATCCAGCCGATCGGTGGTGAGCACGATATCGGCGGCCTCCGACGAGGCGGTCGATCCCCGGGCCCCCATGGCCACCCCCACCGTGGCAGCGGCGAGGGCCGGGGCGTCGTTGATGCCGTCGCCCACCATGACGGTCACCTGCTGCCGGCTCTCCCGGCGCACCGCCTCGACCTTGTCGGCCGGGCTCTGGCCCGCGAAGACCTCGTCGAGGCCCAGCACCGTCGCGACCTCCCGAGCGGGCTCGGGACGATCACCGGTGAGCATGACGAGGCGGTTCAGTCCGGCCTCCCGCAGCCGGCGCAGGGTGCGGGGCGCCTGCCGCCGCAAGGGATCCCGCAGCAACACGACACCTCGGGGGTCGTCATCGACGACGATCCAGGCGACGGCGGCGGAGTCCAGCCGCGCCCGATTCATTACCGGCCGCGCCCATTCCGGGGTGATCATCGACTCCGGCAACTTCCCCACCTGCACGCGATGACCGTCGACCGTGCCGGTGACGCCGCGACCCGCCTGCTCGGAAACCGCTGTGGCAACGGCGAGTTGGAGCTTCCGGGCCAGCGCCTCGGTCACGATCGCCTCGGCCAGCACGTGCGGCGACATCTGATCCACCGAGGCGGCCAGCTGCAACAGCCACGCTCCATCCGTGCCCGGAGCGGCGGCGACCTCCGTGACCACGGGCCGCCCGGCCGTGACGGTGCCGGTCTTGTCCATGACCAGAGTTGTTGCGCGGCCGAGATTTTCCAAAGCCCCACCGTCGCGCACCACCACGCCGACCCGCGACGCACGTGACAGCCCCGACACGATGGCAACGGGTGCGGCCAGCAACAACGGGCACGGTGTCGCGACCACGAGCACCGCCACCGCGCGCACCAGCGATCCGCTGAACCAGTACGCGGCACCCGCGACGAGCAGGGTCAGCGGGAGAAACCACACGGCATAACGGTCCGCCAACCGGACCGTGGGCGCGGTGGCGGCTCCCGCCTCGCGTGCCAGCCGCACGATCCCGGCGTAGGTGCTGTCGTCGGCCGTCGCGGTGGCCCGCATCTCGAACACGCCGCCGGCATTGAGCACGCCGCTGCGCACCGGCTCCCCGGGGGCGCGCTCGACCTGGAGCGGTTCACCCGTCAGTGCCGATTCATCCAGTGCCGCAACGGTATCCATGATCCTGCCGTCGGTGGGAACCACCTCGCCGGCGGCGATCACCAGGATGTCGCCCGGAACTATCTCATCGAGATCGACGATCCGCACCACGTCCCCTTGCCGTCGCCGCGCCGACCGCGGCGCCCGTTCGAGAAGGGCTCGCAGATCCCGGGCCGCGCGCCGCTCGGCGGCGGCATCGAGCGCATGCCCGCTGCTGAGCATGACCGCGATCAGCGCGCCCGCGAGGTACTCGTGCACCCAGAGCGTGCCGGCCAGCGACAACACCGCGATGAGGTCCACTCCGGCGCGCCCGCGGCGCAGCGCCGCGACAACCCACCACACCGCCGGGACCATGGCCACCACCGTGCCCGTGGCCCAGCACCAGTCGGCCACTGCTGTCGCCCCGGCGGCCCAGGCGACGCCACCGGCAACCAGCGGTGCGATCGTCCCGGCCAGCAGCGCCGTTCCGAGGACACCGCCGGCTCGATCGATCCAACCGTGGAAACGTGAATCGGCCACCATGGCTCTCGTCCTTCCGCCGGGTGTGCATTCCCGATCAGTGCATCGCAGTTGTTCGGGTGAGCGGCAGGGCCACAGTCCCCGAACACCACTGCCCTTGGTCCCGGTGGTGGCCGGCCCACGGTTCGCGGGCTGTGCCGTGTCCGATGGATGCCCGAGACAGGACCTTCGGCCCTGTGAGGGGCGCTGGTGCGGATGCTGACATGTATCGAGGGGTTTGTCGTGCAGGGGATCAGGTGAGAAAGGGTCAGTTGATGCGTGGGTATCAGTTCGCTCCGCGCGCCACCGTGAGTCTGGAGCGCGCGGAAGCACTGCGGCTGCTGGCCGGTGTTCCGTTCGGGAGGGTCATCTTCACGCGCGACGCGCTGCCCGCTGTGCGACCGGTGAACCATCTGGTCGACGAGGGCGAGATCATCGTCGTGCGGACCCGGCTCACGTCCCGGCTGACCTCGACCGTGCGTGCGGATTCGAATGTGGTGGTGGCCTACGAGGCCGATGAGATCGACCCCGTCGCCGGGCTGGGATGGTCGGTGGTGGTGACGGGGATCGCCCGCACCGTGACCGATCCGGAACGGGTCGCACGCTACGAGCGCCTGCTGCGGCCGTGGGTCGACGGGGAGATGGACACCATCGTCGCCATCGAGCCGACCCTGGTGACCGGAGTGCGGTTAGTGGCGAAGCAGGCGGGTTAGCTGGATTCAGGGTGCCGAAGTGCCCCGCCGAACCCTGCCGGGTTGGCCCAGAAGGCCTGGGCCGACAGGGTGTCCTCCTGCTGCCGACTATCGGGAACCGAGCTTTTGAATCCATTTTCTATCACCGATCATCGTGGCTTGTCGGCTTCGCTGTCCACTCGCGGCCGATGGCGCGCATCAGCGCTGGATACACACCGAGATACCGGAAAGGCTTGATACCGGCCATGTAGAGGGTGCCCAATAGGCCGTTCGGCTTCACCAGGACAGCCATCTGACCGCGGTAGCCGCCGGTTCCGTCCGCAACCCAGCCGAGGTGCATGACCGCGTGGACGGTCGTGTTGCCCATTTCGGCTGCCCATTCGTTCTCCAGTTGGTACACGGACCGGAACGGCGATGTGCCGAGGTCCGGTCCCCGGGAGCCTTCGCGGAGGTCGGCGGGCAAGCGGTCGTACAGGGAGGGCAGCCGACCGCCGGTGCCGGGATCGGGCCGGTCCCAGCCGAGCAGTGCTCCGAGCTTCCAGCGAATGGTGAACAGCGCCCGGGAGATCGCGGTATCGCCGGTCACCCCGCCGCCGATTCCTTCGGCGAATTGGCCTACCAGCCAAGGGAAGTCGTCGGGGCCGCCCGGTGTGGGCAACGCCCATACGTCCTCCACGGTGAAGTCGTCGGCGATGTCGTGGATCCGCCACGGGTGGTTGGCGTGAGCGGTTGGAGGAAGTCTCACGAGCTCGGCTCCGATCTATACGGTGGCGTATAAATCGAACATAAACCCATCTATACGCCCCCGTATACTCCTTGCCGACGTGAGGAGGCACACCGTGGCCGTGGCTCGCACACCGCGAGGCAGATGGGTCGAGGAAGGCTTGCGTGCGCTCGTCGCGGGCGGCCCCGAAGCCGTGCGGATCGAGGCGCTGGCACAGGCCCAGCGCCACCGGTGGCGGGCGCGGACGGCCCGCGCAGCCGCACCGAAATGATGGAACTGATCAAGTCCCGGCTGCTGGCCTAGGAGCACCAGTGAAACCGATTGCGGGCCTGATCAATTCGTTGGGGTGAGCGGGGTGGCGGATCGCCTGGCGTTCGAACCGGCGAGCCCGTAGACCAGTGCAGCGCGATATGGACGCGAGCGGCGGTCCAGCGCTCGGCGACGGTTTCCGGATCCGGAACAGTGGGATCACCTTCTCCAGTTCGGTCACGACTGGTTCGACGCGCACAGGGCCTCCACGGTCGCCGCCCGAGGCGTTCCGGTGGCGAAACGCGCAGCGCGACGTCGCATTCGATGGTCGGGCCGGCGGTCGCGGGCGGCCGGGACGGCGGGGGGTGTCCGGAAGAACCAGTGCTTCGCGGTTTCCGCCAGCGCGAGGTACACGACGATCATGGCGAGCAGCGCGACGAAGAAGGCGCCTGGCAGCGGCTGGAAGCCGAGCGTAGCGGCCAGCGGCGTCACGGGCAGCAGTGCGCCGATTCCCACCGCGGCCAGCGCGGCGGTGAGCAGGGCGACGCTCGGGTGGCTGCGGAAGAAGGGTGTTCTGCGGGTGCGGATCACGAACAGCACCAGGGTCTGGGTGGCCAGTGATTCGACGAACCAGGCGGTGTGGAAGAGGGCTTCGCCCGCGTGGAAGACCCACAGCATGATGCCGAAGGTCGCGAAGTCGAACACCGAGCTGATGGGACCGAACACCAGCATGAATCGCCGGATCAGCCCGATGTCCCAGCGCGCGGGCCGGGCCAGCTGCTCCTCGTCGACGGTGTCGGTGGGGATGGCGAGCTGGCTGGAGTCGTAGAGCAGATTGTTGAGCAGGATCTGCGAGGGCAGCATGGGCAGGAACGGCAGGAACGCGGAAGCGCCGGCCGCACTGAACATATTGCCGAAATTGCTGGACGTGCCCATCAAGACGTACTTCATGGTGTTGGCGAACACGCGCCGGCCCTGGGTGACGCCGTCCGCCAGGACCTGCAGGTCCTTCTCGAGCAGCACGACGTCCGCGGCGTCCTTGGCGACGTCGGTGGCGGCGTCCACGGAGATTCCAACATCGGCGGCGTGCAGGGCGAGCGCGTCGTTGACGCCGTCGCCGAGAAACGCGACATCGACACCGAGCGACCGCTGCGCGCGGACGATGCGCGCCTTCTGCTCGGGATCGATGCGCGCGAAAACCGTTGTGGTGGACAGCTTCCCGGTGAGCTCGGCGTCGGTGAGCCGGTCGAGGTCGGCGCCCGACAGGGTGTCGCCCGCCGGTAGGCCCAGCTGTTCACAGACCCGCGCCGCCACCGTCGGATGATCGCCGGTGATGACCTTGACCGCGACGCCGAGCCTGCCCAGGCGGCTGATCGCCTCGCGCGCAGAGGCTTTCGGCGGGTCGAGGAACACCAGGAATCCGGCCAGCCGCAGACCGGTCTCGTCAGCGGCCGTCAGCGACGTCCGCCCGGGCGCCGGACGGGTCGCGACCGCGACCACGCGGTGCCCGGCCGCGAACTCGGCATCGAGCGCGCGGGTGGCCGCGTCCGGCACGTTCTCGCAGCAGGCGAGGACGGCTTCGGGTGCTCCCTTCGTAATGATGGTTCCCCCGGTGTCCGGTGCATCGACCAGGACCGAGACCATGCGCCGCCGATGATCGAAAGGCAGTGTGGCGAGCCGGGTGTGCCGCTCGGCGTCGTCCCGCGGTGCGAGCGGCGCGGCCCACAGTGCCGTGTCGAGCGCGTCACCACCGGCGAGCGGGCCGTTCTGGATCACGCCGTCGGTGCAGGCCATGCCCAGCTCGATGATATTGCCGTCCGCGTCCGGTTCGGCGGCGACCGCGCGCATGAATTCGATTCGTCCCTCGGTCAAGGTGCCGGTCTTGTCGGTGAACAACACTTCGATGTCGCCGAGATCCTCGATACAGACCAGCCGCTTCACCAGCACCTTGCGCTGCGCCAGGATTCGTGACCCGGCCGCCAGGCTGGTCGACACCACGGCCGGCAGCAGTTGTGGGGAAATGCCGACCGCGATCGCCAGCGAGAACATCAGCGCGTCCAGCAGCGGCCGGTGCAGCACCAGGTTCACCCCGAAGATGCCGATCGTCAGAACGGCGGCGACGCGCACCAGCAGCATCGAGAACCGGCGCAGCCCGGCCTGGAACTCGGTCTCGGGCTCCCGGCGCGCCAAACCGACGGCGATACGCCCGAATTCGGTGTCGCCGCCCGTCGCGGTCACGACGCCGCGGCCGGTCCCGGCGGCGACCACCGTGCCCATGAGTGCGCAGCAGGCCAGCTCGGACACCGGGCTTCCCGCCGCCACCGGGTCGGTCGATTTGATCACCGCTTCCGACTCGCCGGTCAGCACCGATTCATCGCACTGCAGTCCGGTCACCGACAACAGCCGCAGATCCGCGGGCACCAGCTCGCCGGGCCGCAGCTGGACGATGTCGCCCGGGACCAGCTCCGCGAGGTCGACCGATCGGGCCTGTCCGGCACGCGTCACCACGACTCGATGCCGGATGCGCTCGTGCAGGGCCGCCGCGGCCTGCTCGGCGCGGAATTCGTTGACGGTGCCCAGGCCTACGGACATCGCCACGATCACCCCGATGACCACCGCATCGCTGCGCTCGCCGAGGAAGAACGACACCAGAGCGGTCACGGCGAGCAGCAGCAGGAGCGGCGAGCGCAATTGCCGCACGATGACCGGCCCGATGCGCGCGCGATGCGCCTGAATGGCGTTCGGCCCGAAAAGGCGTGCCCGTTCGGCATATTCGGATTCGGTCAGCCCTTCGTCGCCGGTGGCCAGCGCGGTCAGAATCTGGTCGGCGGGCCGGGCCGCCGCGTCCGTGGCGGGTACGGCCCGAACCGTGTGCGGCAGCATCCGATTCGTGGCCGAGGACAGCGCGTGAACGTGCATGCAGTCGAGGGTTCCGCTGTCCGGGCCGAGCCGATAGGGCCTGCTCGCATCCAGGGAGGGGACCAAAGACCTTGTAGCCGAGGACTTGCCGCCGCCATTGGCAAGCCCCGGCCTCGGAGGTCGGCCTGTCAGGTCGGTGTGGGCGGAGGCGGGAACGCGCGATCGCCGCGCCTTCGGCCGAAGACGCGGCGGGGAGCGCGGTTCGTTCTACTGCGGACGCGGATGGTCGCCGCGCAGCTTGGACGCGTAGACCGCGGCCTGGGTGCGCCGCTCCATGCCGAGCTTGGCGAGCAGCCGGGAGACGTAGTTCTTGACCGTCTTCTCCGCGAGGAACATGCGTTCGGCGATCTGGCGGTTGGTCAGCCCGTCACCCAGCAGGTCGAGAAGTTTGCGCTCCTGGTCGGTGAGCCCGGCCAGCGGGCCGTCGGACTGGGTGCTGCGGCGCAGCCGGTCCATCAGCGCCGCAGCGGCGCGATTGTCCAGCAGCGAGCGGCCGGCCCCGACCTCCTTGATGGCCTTCGCCAACTCCATGCCCTTGATGTCCTTGACCACGTAACCGCTGGCTCCCGCGAGGATCGCGTCCATCATGGCCTGCTCGTCGGTGAACGAGGTGAGGATGAGGCAGCGCAGCGTATCGAGGCGCGAGAGCAGATCACGGCAGAGTTCGATGCCGTTCCCATCCGGCAGCCGGACATCGAGAACCGCGACATCCGGTTTCAGCGCCGGGATTCTGGCCAGGGCCTGGGCCACATCGGAGGCTTCACCGATGACGGTGAGTTCCGGGTCGCTGTCGAGCAGGTCGACGAGTCCCCGGCGAACGATCTCGTGATCGTCAACGAGAAAAACCTTGATCATGGCCGGTTCCCAATCTGTAGGTCGTCGTGGTCGAACATAGCTCTCCGGGACGGATTATCGGGGATGACCGGACGGAGCTGGGCCGCCGGGGCTGGCGGGAGCGGTGACCTCCAGGATCTGTTCGAGGGGCAGCCGTGGGGTATGCGTCGGCTGCCGGTCGGAGGCGGGAACCGTGCCGACCCGCACCAGCACCTGGGGCTGCTCCACGCGGCCGGTGAGCTCGCGGATGACCGCTCGGCTCTGCGGCACTTCGGTGACGTGGGTGATCGGGCAGGTCGCATAGCCCGCGACCGTGCATTCGAGCAGGATGGTGGACAGCGCCTCACCGCAGCGCAGCAGGTCTGCGGAGGTGCTGCCACTCGACACGACGAGAACCACGGACCGATCGTCCTCGATCTCGGTCCGGCGCGGCTCCTCGTCGACGGCCGGGAGTACACGGCTCAGATCGACCCGCTCGCGCTCCTCGGCGGACACCCGGGCCGTCGGCGGGATACCCTCCGCGGGGAGTGAATGCCCTGTCCACCACTGCAATTCGGCTTGATAGCCGGAGTCGTAGCGGCGTATCGCCGCGGTCAGCCGTGAAGCGCGGGCGAGCTCGGTGCGGGCCTCGGGCGGCAGCACGGTGATCACTGCGTCGGAGGGGTCGACGATGACCGGCAGTACCGGTTCGAAATCGCTCCAGTCCGCCGGTGCGGAGAAGGGGAGCCGGTCGGTGTAGCGAACCGTGATGGCGGCGGCCCGATCCCGGTCGGCGTCGGTCACGATCCGCGACGGCTCGAAGGTCACCGTCGCCGGCTGATCGTGCCGGTTGGGGTTGGGGAAGTACGTGACCTGCGTCTGCCACCCGGCCGCGGCCAGCGCGGCGCGCAGATGCCCCAGCGCGAGACCACAGCTGATCAGCATCTGCCGACCGGAGTGGTCGGTGGCCGGGAGCATGCGCGATGGCACCGAGAACAGGTGCAGGGCATCGCCGTCGAAGACCCAGCGCCACGGCTGGCTGTTGTGCAGAGAGGGCGCGCGACCGGCCAGCCGGACTGCCTGCTCGATCGTGTCGCCGCTGGGTAGTTGGCTCATGGACTCACGCTAGGACGGGTGGCGTGCGCGCTACAGGGGCCGTTGGTCCTCGTTACGGTGCTACAGGACCCTTGGCCCGGCGCCCGGACGCACGCACGCTGAAGCCGTGGACGACAACATGCGGCCCGCGCCACTGATCGACGCGCGGCGCCATGACGCGGTGATCTTCGATATGGACGGCGTGGTGACCGACAGCGCCCGCGTCCACGCGGCGGCCTGGAAGGAGATGTTCGACGACTTCCTCGTGCATCGGGCGCCGGCCCCGGGCGAGAACCTGTCGCCCTTCACCGACGACGACTACCTGCGGTGGGTGGACGGTGAACCGCGCTACCGGGGTGTGTCCGATTTCCTTGCCGCACGCGGCATTTCGCTACCAGAAGGCGATCCCGCCGACGCCGAGGACGCGGGAACGGTGTGCGCACTCGGCAACCGCAAGGACCGGTTGTTCCTCGAACGGCTCGCCCGCGACGGCGTCCCCGCGTTCGACTCCACCGTGGCCCTGGTGCGGCGCCTGCAAACGGCGGATATCGGCGTCGCGGTGTTCTCCGCCAGCCGCAACTGCGCCGACGTGCTGCGGGCCGCCGGTATCGGGGACCTGTTCACGGTGCGGGTGGACGGCATCGTGGCGGCGGAGCTGGGGCTGGCGGGCAAGCCCGACCCGGCGATGCTGCTCGAGGCCGCACGCCGGCTGGGCGTGGAGCCGGAACGGACCGTCGTCGTCGAGGATGCGGAGGCCGGTGTCGCGGCGGGCCGGGCCGGCGGATTCGGTCTGGTGATCGGCGTCGATCGGGGCGGGCACGGCGATCGGCTGGCCGAGCGCGGGGCCGATGTGGTGGTGCCCGACCTCGATCGGGTGCGGCTGCGCAACGGCTTCCGGCGGATGTCGGAGGTGCCGGATGCGGTCGCGGGGCGGCTCGGTGATCTGCTCGACACCGAAAAGGCCTCCGTCCTGCTCGATTTCGACGGCACGCTATCGGCCATCGTCCCCGATCCGGCGGCCGCGACCCTGGTGGAGGGCGGTGCGGCGGCCCTGGCGCGGCTCGCGGCGCGGTGCCCGGTCGCCATTGTCAGCGGGCGTGAGCTGGCGGATCTGCGCGACCGGGTCGGTGTCGAGGGTCTCTGGTACGCCGGGTGTCACGGCTTCGAATTGCAGGCCCCGGACGGCACGACGTATGTGCACGATGCCGCTCCGGGCGCGGAACGCGCGCTGGCGGCGGCAGCGGAGGAACTGGCGGGGTCGTTGAGCGCGATCAAGGGGATCCTGGTGGAGCACAAGCGCTTTGCGGTCGCCGTGCACTATCGGCGGGTCGCCCCGGAACACGTCGGCGCGGTGACGGCCGCCGTGCACGCGCAGGCGCACCAGCGCGGCCTGCGCGTAACGGGCGGACGCAAGGTGGTCGAACTGCGGCCGGACATGGACTGGGACAAGGGCACTGCGCTGCAGTGGATCCTCGGCCACCTCGTCACGCCGACGCTGCCGATCTACGTCGGGGACGACCTCACCGACGAGGACGCCTTCGATGCCGTGGAGGCCGAGGGTATTTCGATCGTGGTCCGGCACGACGAGAACGGCGACCGGCGGACCGCCGCCCGCTTCGCGCTGCCCGGACCCGATGGCGTGTGCTCTTTCCTCGAGGGTCTGGCCGTCCTGCTGGCCGCCGAATCCGCTGGGGCCGTGTCGGATTCGTGGGTGTTCGCCTTCGACGGGTACGACCCGGGGCACGAGCGGCTGCGGGAGGCGCTGTGCACCGTCGGAAACGGATATCTCGCCACCCGCGGGGCCGCGCCGGAGTGCGCGGCGGGGGAGCACCACTACCCGGGGACCTATGTCGCCGGTATCTACAACCGGCTCTTCGATCAGATCGCGGGTCGCACAGTCGACAACGAGAGCCTGGTGAACCTACCGAACTGGCTGCCGGTCACGTTCCGGATCGGCGAGGGCGACTGGCTCGACATCGACGCCGTCGAATTGCTTTCCTATCGCCAGGAATTCGATCTGCGCCGGGCAGTCCTGCTGCGGCACTTCCGCTTCCGGGACGGCACCGGTCGCATCACCGCGGTGCGACAACGCCGGTTCGCGGCCATGCACGCGCCGCACCTGTGCGCACTCGAGACCGCGGTGACCGCCGAGAACTGGTCGGGGACTGTGGTCTTCCGCTCGACGGTGGACGGCGCGGTGAACAACAATTTGGTGGCGCGGTATCGGGACCTTTCGGGGGATCACCTCGAGCGGGTTTCGGCGCGGGAGCTGTCACCTGAATCGGTGCTGGTGGTGGTGCGCACCGGGCAATCCCGGATTCCGGTTGCGACCGCGGCGCGCGGCACGCTGCATCGAGAGGGTGTGAAGCTGTGTCCAGCTACAGAACTCGTCGAGAGCGACGGGTCGATCGGGCACGACCACGGCGTCGCGATGGCCGAGGGTGACACGGTCGTGCTGGAGAAGATCGCGGCCGTGGTCACCGGCCGCGACCACGCGGTCTCGGCCCCGGATGACGAGGCTGCGCGCGCACTGCGCAGTACCGGCCGGTTCGCGGACCTGCTCGAATCGCACACGGCTGCCTGGGAACACCTCTGGGATCGGCTCCGGATCGATCTGGGCGGCGGTGAGCACGCGACCCGGGTGATCCGGTTGCACCTGCTGCATCTGGTGCAGACCCTCTCGCCGCACACCGCCGATCTGGACGTGGGGGTCCCCGCGCGAGGTCTGCACGGCGAGGCCTATCGGGGGCACGTCTTCTGGGACGAGCTGTTCGTGCATCCGGTTCTGAGTCCTCGCTTCCCGCGACTCGCACGCGGTCTGCTGCGGTACCGATACCGGCGATTGCCGGAGGCGCGGCGCGCGGCGGCCGCCGCCGGGTTGTCCGGGGCGATGTTCCCGTGGCAGTCCGCTTCCGACGGTCGGGAGGAAAGCCAGCTCATGCATCTGAATCCGCTGTCGGGGCATTGGAATCCGGATCCGAGCCCACGCGCGCACCATATCGGCAGTGCCATCGCCTACAACGTCTGGCAGTACTTCCAGGCGACGGGCGACCTCGAATTCCTCACCGACTACGGCGCCGAGCTGATGGTGGAGATCGCCCGGTACTGGGCGAGCCTGGCCGACTACGACCCGCGCCACGACCGGTATCACCTGCGCGGGGTCATCGGGCCCGACGAATTCCACACCGGTTCGCCGAGCGCCTCCGGAACCGGCGTGGACGACAATGCCTACACGAATGTGATGGCGGTGTGGACGCTGCTGCGGGCCCGCGACGCGCTGGCACGACTGACGCCCCGCGCACGGGCGGAACTGCTCGAATCGCTGCGGGTCTCACCGGTCGAACTGACGCGGTGGGAGCATGTCGGGCGGCGGATGTACGTGCCCTTCCACGACGAGGTCATCAGCCAGTTCGACGGTTACGAGCAACTGGCCGAACTCGATTGGGACGGCTACCGGCAGCGCTACGGCGAGATCCAGCGGCTGGATCGCATCCTCGAGGCCGAGGGCGACGACGTCAACCGCTACCGGGCCGGCAAACAGGCCGATGTCCTGATGCTGTTCTATCTGTTCTCAGCCGACGAATTGCGGGAGGTGCTCGAGCACCTCGGCTATGACCTTCCCGGGGAGATGATTCCGCGGACGATCGACTACTACCTGGCCCGCACGTCGCATGGTTCGACACTGAGCGCGCTGGTCCACGCCTGGGTGCTGGCCCGCGCGAATCGGGCGCGGGCGATGGAATTCTTCGACCGGGTCCTGGACTCCGATATCGCCGATATCCAGGGCGGGACCACGCAGGAGGGAATTCATCTCGGCGCCATGGCCGGAACCATCGACCTCGTCCAGCGGTGCTTCACCGGAATGGAGATCCGGGCCGATCGCCTCATCTTCAACCCCTGCTGGCCCGACGAGCTCGGGGAGCTGCGCTTCTCGATCGTCTACCGCGGGCACCGGCTCGCGATCAGGGTCAGCGCCTCCGATCTGGAGGTCGCCGCCGATCCGGGCGTGGCGGACCCGGTGGAGATTCACTACGACGGATTCACCGAGCTGTTGAAGGCGGGGGCAACGATCCGAATGCCGGTGAGCCGCAAGGCATCCGATCCGGATCCGTTCACGACCGCAGCTGAATGACGCCCCATCGGGCCAGCCCGATCGCGACGGCCAGGTATTCGACGAGCGCGAGATACACCAGCATCGCGCCGTACAGCCGAGCCCAGAGGGAGATGTAGTCGGTGGCGGCGGGCACCGCGACCACCATCGCCGCGCCGAGGACCAGGGCCACGGTCGCCACGGCATGCGGTGTTGCGGGAGGATTCATGGCAGCAAGTTTTGTCGCGGCTCGCGTGAATCAGCAGGGCCGATGTTCCCGATACCGGTGGGACCAACGGCCGAAGTCCCAGACAGCCCAGACCGCCCGGCCCGGTCGCCGCGCTGAGGTCTTTGGTCCTCACTCCGAGGACGATCGCCCGCAGAGGGCGGTCAGGTCCCATTTCTACCGTGAGAGTACGAGCCCCTCCCCGGGCGCCGACGATTTCACCTCACCCCGGAGGTCAGGATGACACACCAGGAACTCGACGATCCGCATCGGCTGGCCTCGGCACCCGTTGTGGTCGGCGTGGACAATTCGGAAGGTTCGGCGCGGGCGGTGCACTGGGCCGCGAACTACGCCGCACAGCGACAGCGGCGACTGCACATCGTCCACGGCCTGGATCTGGTGGCGGCCAGCCGTGGCGTCGGTCCCTACTCGGTGGCGGCGCCGTCACTCGTCGAGGCGGTCAAGGCCGCCGGTGCGGCGGCCATCGCCCGGGCCCGGGTGGCCGCCGGCGACTACGAGCCGGAACTGACGGTCTCCTCCGCGGTGTCGACCGACAGTCCCGCCCAGGTGCTGATCGATCTCAGCGAGTCCGCCTTCGCGGTGGTGATCGGGGCGACCGGAACGGCCGGCACGCTCTCGCATCTGGGATCCACCCTGTTCTCGGTGACCAGTCACGCCCGGGGCGCGGTGGTCGTCGTGCGGCCGGATCCCGACGCGGCCAATGCCGTTCGCGGCTCGGGTCCGGTCGTGGTCGGCGTGGACGGCAGCCGCGTGAGCGAGGCCGCGATCGGCGCGGCGTTCGCCGAAGCCTCCGAACGGGGGGTGGGATTGGTCGCCGTCCACGTCTTCAGCGATTGGGACACCGGGCAATTCGCCGACGCGGTGATCCCGGTCGTGACCGCCGAGCTGGCCGGCGTCGAGGAGGCCGTCCTGGCCGAGCGGCTGGCCGGCTGGCAGGAGAAGTATCCGGATGTCGAGGTGACCCGCGAGGTGTTCGCCTCCGGGCCCGCCGAGCGGCTGGGGGAGCTGTCGAAGACCGCGCAACTGGTCGTGGTCGGCAACCGTGGTCGTGGCGGATTCATGGGAATGCTGCTCGGCTCCACCACCCATTCCCTGGTGCAGCACGCGCACTGCCCGGTGATGGTCGTGCACGCCGATGACGAGGAGACGAAGCGATGACGCTGACCATGCCCGGCGCCGGAACCGGAATCCGGGACGACCTGATCGATCTGGACGCGTGGTGGCGGGCCGCCAACTACCTCGCCGCCGGGCAGATCTACCTCATGGACAACCCGCTGCTCACCGAGAAGCTGCGGCCCGAGCACATCAAGCAGCGGCTGATCGGCCACTGGGGAACCGTGCCCGGGGTGACGCTGACCTACGCCCACCTCAATCGGGTCATCATGCGGACCGGGCAGCAGATGCTGTTCGTCCTGGGCCCCGGCCACGGTGCCGCGGCGCTCACCGCCGCGACCTGGCTCGAGGGCACCTATTCGCTGCGGCACCCGGAGGTCGGCCAGAACCTGGCCGGGATGCGGGAACTGTTCCGGCAGTTCTCCTTCCCGGGCGGTGTCCCCAGCCATGCCTCACCGCATCTGCCGGGCTCGATCCACGAGGGTGGAGAACTGGGCTATTCGCTCGCCCATGCCACCGGCGCGGCGCTGGACAATCCGAATCTGGTGGTGGCGTGCATGATCGGTGACGGCGAGGCCGAAACCGGGGCTCTGGCCACCAGCTGGCACGGGTCGCTGTTCCTGGACCGCGTCAGCGACGGCACCGTACTGCCGATCCTGCACCTCAACGGCTACAAGATCGCGAATCCGACGCTGCTGGCGCGCATGTCGCGCCACGAGCTCGACGCCATGCTCAGCGCGCAGGGCTGGGAGCCGATGTATGTCGACGGCGACACTCCGGCCGAGGTCCACGACCGGTATGCGACCGTGCTCGATGAGGCGATGGAGCGGATCCGGGAGATTCGCGAGTTCGCCGAGCACGGCCTGGGTCCGCGCGATCCCTGCCGTCCGATGATCGTGCTGTCGACTCCGAAGGGGTGGACCGGTCCGATGATGGTGGACGGCGTGCGAGTCGAAGGCACCTTCCGGTCGCACCAGGTGCCGTTGCCGGGCGTGCGCGAGAATCCGGAACGCCTTGCGCAACTGGAGGACTGGTTACGGTCCTATCGGCCCGAGGAGCTCTTCGACGACGAGGGCCGTCCGGTGGACCGGATTGCGCGGCTGCATCCCGAGCACCTGCGGATGAGCGCCAATCGTGCCGCGCACGGTCACGACAGCGTCGACCTGCAACTGCCCGACCCGACCGACTATGCCCTCGAACTCCCTTCTCCCGGAACCGAATCGGCGGAGGCGACGCGGGTCCTGGGTGGGTATCTGCGCGACGCGCTGGTCGAGAATCCGCACAATCTGCTGTTCTTCTCGCCGGACGAGCACACCTCCAATCGCCTGGACGCCGTGCTCGAGGTCACCGGCCGGCGCTGGCGCGCCAGGCGGATTGCGGGCGATGATCGGCTGTCCCCGGACGGCCGCGTCTTCGAGGTGCTGTCGGAGCATCTGTGCCAGGGCTGGCTGGAGGGCTATCTGCTGACCGGCAGGCACGGTGTGTTCTCCACCTACGAGGCCTTCGCGCACATCATCGACTCGATGGTGGTGCAGCATGCGAAATGGCTGCACATGGCGGCGGAATTCCCCTGGCGTGAGCCGATTCCCAGCCTGAACTACCTGATCACCTCGCACGTGTGGCGTCAGGATCACAACGGGGCGTCCCATCAGGATCCTGGCTTCATCGACCATGTGCTGAGCAAGCGGCCCGAGGTCAGCCGGGTGTACCTGCCGCCGGACGCCAACTGCCTGCTGCATGTTTTCGACCACTGCCTGCGCAGCCGCGGCCGGGTGAATGTCGTGGTCGCCGGGAAGCAGCCCGCGCTGCAGTACCTCGACGACGACGCAGCGCGGCTGCACTGCGAGCAGGGTCTGGGTGTGTGGCATTGGGCGAGTTCGGATTCCG
Source organism: Nocardia sp. NPDC004711 (assembly GCF_053601595.1). Taxonomy (NCBI): domain Bacteria; kingdom Bacillati; phylum Actinomycetota; class Actinomycetes; order Mycobacteriales; family Nocardiaceae; genus Nocardia; species Nocardia sp. NPDC004711. The sequence continues at coordinate 120,579 of NZ_JBSGCB010000024.1, forward strand.
ATCGTCCCGCCGAGGTCGTGCTGGCCTGTGCCGGGGACGTCCCCACCCAGGAAGCCCTGGCCGCTGCGGCGCTGCTGCGAGAGCTGGTGCCGGACTTGGCTGTCCGCCTTGTCAACGTGGTGGACCTGGCCCGCCTGTTCCCGCCGGATCGCCATCCGCACGGGATCTCCGACGAGGAATACCGTTCCGTCTTCACCGACGCGCCGGTGATCTTCGCCTTCCACGGCTACCCCTGGCTCATCCACCGCATCGCCTACCGCCGCCCCGGCCACGACGTCATGCACGTCCACGGATTCACCGACAACGGCACCACCACAACACCTTTCAGCATGTGCGCCATGAACGGCATCGACCGCTTCACCCTGGCGGCCGCCGCCCTCGCCGAGGTGCCGCGCCTGTCCGAACAGCTCGCCCCGCTCACCGAAGAGCTCACAGCCCGCCGTGAGGCCGCCGACGCCTACGCCCGCCGCCACGGCATCGACCCACCGGAGATCGCCGACTGGCGCTGGCCCGCCTAGCCCGGGCCGCCCGCTGCACCGAATCATGCCATCGGCAAGGGAGAGGTGCAGCGGGCCGGGGGTGCGGGGCAGGTGCGGTCCAAGCGTCCGCTCGCCGCATGCTCGGCGTCCGCACACTGCGACACAGTTGGGTGGCGCACTAGGTTATTGATCAGTTGCCCAGTCGGTTTCTTCCGTTTTGGCTGGTCGGTTGGTCTTGTAATCCCCCGGATGGGGATTGCTCGGTGGCCCATGTGAATGCGCTGATCAGGCATGTTAATCGAAGTAACACATATCACCCCCTAATCGGCGGCCGGCCTGGTGGATATCGGCGGCGCGCTCGATAGGGTTCCAATCAGCCACTACAGCAGGAGTTTTCGATCCCGAGTCGCGCCACGCGGAGGGGAGGGGATCGAGAGTCGTGAGCCGCCCACCCCTTCGCGGCGGCTCACGGTCGTCCCGCGGGTTGCCTGCAACGATCCCGGTGACGACGTCGAGGTCGACGCCCGGGTGCGGTTGGTTTGCTGCCTGCCCGGGCGTCGGCCCCGACCGGCGCCCGGGTGGCTCCTGGAAGTCAGCGATTTCGCCGATGCAGCGGTGCCGAGGTGGCCTGGCCGGCGAGGGTGAGTATGTCCGCTACCGGCCGGCGAGGGGTGGGGGGAGGTAGGTGCGTGTCGTCGATCGGTGGGGTGCCGATGCGGATTACCGCCTGCGGAATGCCGGGGCTGGAGATCATCCCGGTGAGCAGGTCCCGCCCGTCGGGTAGCTCGGTGATGTTGGTCAGGGTGCAGGTGGCGAGCCCGGCGGCCGTGCACTCGAGTAGTACCGCCGACAGCGCCTCACCGACACGAACCCATTGCGGTACCGAGTCCCGCACGGCGCTGAGCACCACGAGCTGGGCACGATCGGCGAAGTGATCGCGGCGGACGGTGCGCGGACCCGGGGGGAACACCCGGCCGACGCCGACCTGGGCGAACTCCGCCTTCGATGCCAGTGCGGTGCGCGGGATGCCCTCCTGCCCATCGGAATGTCCTGCCCACCAGTGGAGTTCGGTGTCGTAGAACATGTCGTGGCCGCGCAGTGTCGCGAATTTCCTGGAGAGTGCGGCGAGCTGCGGCCGGACGGATTCGTCGAGCAGGTCGAGCCGCACATACTGTGCCGCTGTCAGCGCGCGCAGCCTGGGCAGGAGCTCGGTCCACCCCTGTGGCTCGTGGAGGGCGAGCCGGTCGGTGCGCCGGTGTTCGACGGCTCGGGCCAGGGCGTGGATGCTCGCCGGGGGATTGCTCCACGGCCGGAAATCGATGGCGGCCAGTCGATCCGGGTGGCGTTCATCGGGTACGCGCAGGATGTCGGTGTGCCAGCCGCGGTCGGCGAACACGGTCCTGACGTGGTGCAGCATCGCGCCACAACTGATCACCAGCTGGCGGCCGAGCGGGTCGGTCGAGGTCAGCTGCCGTTCGGCGTCGGCATACAGACAGAGGCGTCTGCCATCGAAGCGCCAGCGCCACGGCTGAGTGTTGTGCAGCGACGGCGCCCGCGCCGCCACCTCGACCATCGCCGTGATTGTCGCCGGATCGGGCACGGACCGACCGCGCACACCTTCGTCGCTGCTCATACCGGAAGTCTGCGGTTTGCCAGCAGCTCGCACATACGGCCGTTGCTCCTGTACCGCAGGGTATTTGGTCCTGTTGTGCGCTGTGCGGTTGTTCGGCAACGCAGGCGGCGGGGGCTGATCGAGGCCCGATGCCCAGGGGCGATGGTCATCTCGAATACGACCTGTCGACTCTGCTGGGTCTGACGGTGGCTGCGCCAGGCTCGGGAATGCCGACCGGAGAGGACCGATCCCATGACCACCGCCCGTGCCTTCATCACCGCCGCAGTCTTCCTCTGGCTGGGCATGGTGCTGGCCATCTCGTTCATCGAGGCACCGCTGAAGTTCCGCGCCCCGAATGTCACCCTTGCCATCGGACTCGGCATCGGACGCCTGGTCTTCCGGGCCCTCAACGGCGTCGAATCCCTGCTCGCCGTCCTCGTTCTCGCCGCCGTCTGGGCTGATCCCCCCGGTGCTGCGACGACCGGCGCCCTCGCTGTCGCGATCGGCGCGCTGGTCCTGCAGCTCGCTTTCGTGCGCCCCCGGCTGACCCGGCGCAGCGACGCGGTGCTGGCCGGGCACGAGGGGCCGCGATCGCGCAGCCACTATGCCTACGTCGCCCTCGAAGTCCTGAAGGCGATCGCCCTTCTCAGTGCCGGCGTGCTCGTCCTGGACAGCGCGATGCGGTGACTTCGCGCGCTACGGTGCTCTGATGGGTGACGCCACGGGGCGGTGGCTGCCCGGGACCCGACAGTTCCGGGGTTACCGGCGTGGGTGGCTGCGGACCGACGCCGTGGCCGGAGTCACTGTGGCTGCCTATCTGATTCCGCAGGTGATGGCGTATGCGACGGTGGCCGGTCTGGCGCCGATCGCGGGCCTGTGGGCGGTGCTCGGCCCGCTGGCCGTCTATGTGGTGCTGGGGACCTCACGGTTGCTCTCGGTCGGGCCGGAATCGACGACGGCGCTCATGACGGCGGTGGCGCTGGCGCCGCTGGCCGCGGGTGACTCCGCCCGATACGCGGCCTTGGCCGCAGCGCTCGCGCTGCTGGTCGGAGCCTGCTGTGTGGTCGGCGCGGTGACCCGGCTGGGCGTATTGGCCGACCTGCTGTCGAAGCCGGTACTGGTCGGCTACCTGGCCGGGACGGCAGGAATCATGATCGTGGGCCAGCTCGGCCGGGTCAGCCGGGTGAGTGTGACAGGTGAGTCCATCCCCGATGAACTGCGGTCCTTCGCTACGCATGTCGACGAATTGCATTGGCCTACCGTGTGTCTGGCCGGCGGCACGCTGGCCGTGCTGCTGCTGGCGGCGTGGCGGGCGCCACGGCTGCCGGGGCCGCTGGTGGCGGTGCTGGGCGCGACAGCGGTGGTTGCGGTGTTCTCGTTGCGGGAAAGCGGGATTCGCGTGGTGGGTGAGATCCCGTCCGGGCTGCCGGTTCCTGGTGTACCGCACGTCGCGGCCGCGGACCTGGCGAAGCTGCTGCTACCCGCGGTCGGGATTGCCCTGGTCGGATTCTCCGACATGGTCCTGACCGCCCGCGCGTTCGCGGCCCGGCACAGCGTGGCCGTCGACGCGAATCGCGAACTGCTCGCCATGGGCGCGACCAACCTGACCGCCGGTGTCTCGCAGGGCTTTCCGGTCAGCTGCAGTGGCAGCCGCACGAGCATCGCCGACGCCGCGGGTGCGCGTACCCAGCTCTACGCGGTAGGGGCGCTGCTGACGGTGCTCGCCGTCTTGTTCTGGGGGCGGACCGTGCTCGCCGCGTTCCCGGCCGCCGCGCTGGGCGCGCTGGTGATCTACGCTGCGCTGCGGCTGATCGACCTGCCGGAGTTCCGCCGCCTGGCGCGATTCCGTCGCAGCGAGCTGGTGCTCGCGCTCAGCACGGCCCTCGCAGTGCTGGCAGTCGGCGTCCTGTACGGGATCTTCATCGCCGTCGGGCTGTCCATCCTGGACCTGCTGCGCCGGGTGGCCCGAGCCCACGATGCGATCCAGGGCTTCGTCACCGGTCTGGCCGGCATGCACGACATCGACGACTACCCGGAGGCGACGACCGTGCCCGGACTGGTGGTCTATCGGTACGACGCCCCTCTGTGCTTCGCCAACGCCGAGGACTTCCGTCGCCGTGCGCTGGCGGCCGTCGATACCGCCGCCGCGACGGCCCCGGTCCGCTGGTTCGTCCTCAATGCCGAGGCCAATGTCGAGGTCGATCTGACCGCACTGGACGCCGTCGATCAGCTCCGCGCCGAATTGGCTTCCCGTGGAGTGGTTTTCGCGATGGCTAGGGTCAAGAAGGATCTGCGCGCGGCGCTCGACGCGGCTGGGCTCACCGCCCGCATCGGCGCCGATCGCCTGTTTCCGACGCTGCCGACGGCGCTGGCGGCCTATCGGCACCGGACCGGCGACCTCGGACCGGCGGATCAGTGACTTTCGGCCGTCACCGAGCGGCCCCGGACGCGAGATGCTGAACGGGCAGACGAGAAACTCCAGGGACGAGGTGCAAGGCCATGTCACACAATTGCTCCCAGCCGTGGCGGGTGTGGCGGATGGGGCCGTGGAACAGAAATCCGCTCATGCGGGCATCCGACCGCTGGGCGTCGGTGCTGCACATGCTGGCGGTCGTCCTGCTGCTGCTGGCCGTGCCGGTCGCTGCCGCGGTAGGCACCGAGACGTACACCCGCAGCGCCGCCCACATCAGTGTCGCGAACGCTTCGAAGACCACGGTCCACGCGACGGTTCTGACCGCGCCGAAGGAAGTCCAGCCGGCCGGTCCCGCGCAGCCGGCGCGTTTCGAGTCACGGGTGCAGTGGCAGCGCGACGGGAGCCTCGCGACCGGAACGATCGAGATCCGGCGCGATACGAAGGTCGGTGACACGGTGCAGCTCTGGGTCGGGCCCGACGGGCTGGCCACCGACCCGCCGCGGGAACCCGAAATGGCGGTGTGGGACGGCGTCGGCACCGGTCTCGCACTGCTCATAGGAGCTGGATTCGGAGTGTTCGCGCTGCTCTGGTGCGTCACGCAGGGGCTGGAACGCCTGCACGCCGCACGCTGGGAGGCGGAGCTGCGCGGGCTCGGCCGTCCCATCGGTACATAGTCACCACAGACCATCGGGAGGATACCGATCATGAGCGCCGAACCCAGTTCTGTTGCCGGGCAACCGATGTCGCGCATCATCGCCGCCGTCGACGGCTCGGCGACCTCATACCGGGCAGCGGTGTGGGCCGCGGTGGCCGCGGATCTGCACGGCTGCGGACTGCACCTCGTCACCTCCATCTCGCTGCCTGTCAGCGAAATCCCCGGCGAGTTGCTCGGAGACACCGACCTGGAGCTGCTGGACCGGGACGGTCAGCGAATCGTCGGCGAAGCCGGCCGCCTGGTGCGCGCCGCGGCGACGGGTGCGGCCGTGCCGATCACGACCGAGGTGATTCGCGAACCCATCATCGGCCATCTCCTCGATCAGTCCCGGCACGCGCGTGCGATCGCCGTGGGCAGCCGCGGACTGGGCGCGATCCGGCGCGGCCTACTCGGCTCGGTGGCCGATGCGGTCACCCGGCACGCGCACTGCCCGGTAGCCGTGATCCACGCGACCGCGGCGGCCGATCCGCTGTCGGCGGAGAAGCCGGTGCTGGTCGGCATCGACGGCTCCCCCCACAGCGTGCCCGCAGTGGAATTCGCGTTCCAGGAGGCCTCGGTACGCAAGGTCGGGGTGACCGCGCTACACGCTTGGACCGATGTTCTCGGCTCATACGTGCCGCTGATCGGCTGGGAGCCGCTGCGTGCGCAGGAGAACGAACTGCTCTCCGAGCGGCTTGCCGGGCTCGGCGAACGCTATCCCGACGTGCCGGTCCGTCGCATGCTGGTGACGGAACGCCCAGCCCAGGCTCTGCTCCAGGAATCCGAGCACGCGCAATTGGTCGTGATCGGCAGCCGCGGCCGCGGCGGCTTCACGGGCATGCTGCTCGGTTCCACCAGTTCCACCGTGTTGCACAACGTCGAGACTCCGACGGTCGTCGTGCGCGCGTAATCGAGGATCAGGTGTCGGTCATGACCGAATTACAGCCGCTGGACGCGGGATTCATCGAACTGGAGGACTCCGATCGGCATGTCAGCCTCGGTATCGCCGCCGTGGCGATCCTGGCCGGTGCGCCTCCCGGTCGTGCGGAATTCGCGGCGGCGCTGGCCGAGCGGGTCTCGGCCAACGAACGCCTGCGGCAGCGTGTCCGGCGTACGCCACTGGACCTGGCCGTACCGGTTTGGGAGGACGACCCGAATTTCGATCTCGCCCACCATATCCGGTGGAGCGGGCTGCCCGCGCCTGCCGACGAGCCCGCCTTGCGTGAATTCGTCGCCGGTGAGCTGGTGGAGCGCCTGGACCGCGATCATCCGATGTGGGAGTGCGTCGTCGTCGACCACCTCGCGGGCGGGCGCTGGGTCGTGATCGTGAAGGCGCATCACAGTCTGGTCGACGGCGTCTCCGGCGTGAATCTGTTCGAAAGCTTCTGTGATGAAACGGAAGTGGAGAGCCGGGAGAAGCCGACGCCGGACACCGATGCCGCCGGAGGCGGGAACTGGTTCGACTGGGCGGTCACCGGGCTCCGATTGCCGGTGGAGGTGCCACGCTATGCGTTGGGTCTGGTCCGCAGCCTGGTCCCGGTGGCGGCCGCTCTCGTCTCCACGCCCGCGGCCTCCTCGCTCAACGGTCCGATCGGCAGGCAACGGCGCTATGCGATCGCGCGAGCCTCGCTCAGCGAGATCAGGGAGATCGGCCACGGCTTCGACACGACGGTCAACGACGTTGTGCTGGCCGCGGTGACATCGGCGTACCGAGCTGTCCTGCTCGGGCGCGGGGAAGAACCCACCGGGAACAGCGTGCGGATCCTCGTCCCGGTGTCGATGCGTGCTGCGGATGCGAAAACGTTTCTCGACAACCGTGTCTCGGCGGTTCTGTCCCTGCTGCCCCTGCATCTCGACGACCCGGTCGAACGGCTCACCACCATTCACCGTCGGATGGCCCGGCACAAGTCGGGCGGGGCGGCGCAAGCCGAGAAGTCGCTGCTCGCCCTCGCCGGCCGGCTTCCGTTCGCTCCGGTTGCCTGGGGCATGCGGCTGTGGTCGCATCTGCCACAGCGCGGCGTGACGGCCGTGGCGACCAACGTCCCGGGCCCGCGCCGCACCCTCACCATGCTGGGTCGTGAGGTCCTCGAGCTGATACCGGCCATTCCCATCGCCATGCGCCTGCGCACCGGCATCGCGATCCTGAGCTACGGCGATCAGCTCACCTTCGGCATCACCGGCGACTACGACTCGACCCCCGACCTCGAGGTCCTCGCCGACGGAATCCACACCGCCATAACCGAACTGCTCACCGCTGCGCGAGCCCGGCCACAGCACCCGGCCGAGTAGGTCTCCGGTGCCCGGGGCCACCGTCGGACAGCCAGAGGTCCCGCTACCGGCGGGACCAAGGTCCTGCCCACGGTGTCACAGGCAGCGGCGAAAGGCCGTCGGGCGTGGGACTTCGGCTTCTGTGTGCGGAGCCCCGTCATGGCGGACGATCGGATCGGCGGGCGGATCGACGCGCTCGCGGACGGAGGACACAATGGTTACCGGGTACGGGGGCCACGGCATCGGGGCGGCGGCCCTGCGGCTGCCGAACGCACTGCGACATGCGCTGGGGGAGTACAGGACACGCCATTCCGGGGCGATGGTCGAGCCAACGACGCCCGCGTCAGCGGTGCATGAGGTGCGCGCACGGTGGTTCGTCACGGTGACCGCCGGAGAATTCCTCGGGTTCCTCGTGCCGGCACTCGCGGGTGCGATCATCGCACGCGCGAGTGGGGCGGCGGTTGCCGCCGTCATGCTGACGGCGGGGGCGGTCGAAGGCGCCGTCCTCGGGTACTTCCAGGCGCGGGTGTTGCGAACGTTGTTGTCCTGTTTACGAATTCGCGAGTGGATGGCAGTCACTTCGGTAGGGGCGGTGGCGGCGTGGTCGATCGGTATCCTGCCCATGCTCTACGGCGAACGATTCGGCGCGTGGCCCACGTGGGCACAGGTTCCGGTGGCCGTGGCGGGCTCGCTGATCGTGGTGTCCTCGATCGGCGTCGCGCAGTGGACGGTGTTGCGCCGCTTCAGTGATCGGTCCGCACTGTGGATCCTGGCCAACGCGGTGGCATGGATCGCTGGGCTCATCGCCTTCACGGTGGTGGCGCCGCCGCTGTGGCAGCCGGGCCAGCCGCCGATTCTCACTGCCGCCATCGGTGCGCTGGGAGGTGCCGCCATGGCCGCCGCCATGGCGTGGGTGACCGGCGCCTTCCTGACCCAGGTACTGGCCGACGGGCATCGCCGGACGCCGCATACGGAGCTCCGATCCTGAAGTCCGGCAACGGATTCCCCCTCGAGACCGTGCTCGACCCTTTCCGAACAGGAGAACGACATGAACCCCGAACCCTCCACCGTCCGCTCCGTCCGACTGCGCGGCGACCTGGACGAACCGCTCTCCCGCTGGCTGTGGCTGGTGAAATGGATCCTCGCGATACCCCACTACATCGTGCTGTTGTTCCTGTGGATCGCCTTCTGGGTGGTCACGGTGGTGGCGTGGTTCGCGATCCTGTTCACCGGGCGCTACCCGCGCTCGCTGTTCGACTTCACCGTGGGTGTGCTGCGCTGGTCCTGGCGAGTGCAGTTCTACACCTACGCGGCACTGGGCACCGACAGGTATCCGCCGTTCACCCTGCGGCAGACCGACTACCCGGCGGATCTGGAGATCGATTACCCCGAACAGCTCTCGCGCGGGCTCGCTCTCGTGAAATGGTGGCTGCTCGCCATTCCGCACTATTTGATTCTGGCCGCCCTGTTCGGCGGCGGTGTGATGCTCGGCGGCGACACGGGCGACAGCAACGCCGGCAACACGATTCCGCTGATCGGCGTGCTGGTACTGATCGCCGCGGTCGCCCTGCTGTTCACCGGCCGCTACCCGCGCGGACTGTTCGGATTCGTCCTCGGCGTGAACCGGTGGTTCTACCGCGTCCTGGCGTATTCGGCCCTGCTGACCGACGACTATCCACCCTTCCGGCTCGACCAGGGCCCGCGGGAACCGGCCGAGGACGTAGCACCGTGACAACGAGATTCCCCCGGGTGCCGGAACGCTGGGCAGTCCTCGCCGTGCTGGTGGCGGTCGCGGTGGTGCTGGTCGCCGCGACCCTGGTGGCGATCCTCTGCGATCGCAATGACCAGTCCGCGCCGGCGCCGCCGGCCACCGTCGCCTCCTCGGCCGGCGCCGACTTCCGCTACGAACCCCTTTGGCCCTTCCGCAGCCTCGCCGGACACCCGGCCGCTCAACCGCACAGCACGACGGGACACGGCGAGTGATGCAACAGATCCCGGCTCGTGGATCCGAACAATGCGGCGGTCGCGGAGTTGCGGCCATGTGTGCCGACCACCAGTAGCTGGGAATCGTGTCCCGTCTCCGCCAGAACGGTGGCGGGTACGCCGGGAACGGTCACCTCGGTGACCTCCACGTCCGGGTGAGCCAGCCGATGCGGGGCCAGCGCACTCGTCAGGACGGCATCGTCCGCGGCCGTGTGGTCGGCTGCCGGTCCGATCGGCACGATCCGGTTCCCCGGCCGGCAGTGCACCGCGGTCAGCGGCACCGAGAGTGCCTCGGCGAGTTCGAATCCCAGCGCGAGGGCCGCCGTACTGAGTGGGGTGCCGTCCACACCCACCGTGACCGGTTTCCACCGCGGAATGCGACGGCCCGTTCTACCGCGCCATATCGCGACCGGGCACCGCGCGTGGCGCGCGACCTCCATGGTCGTCTGGCCGACCAGCCGCCCATCCCAGGCGGTCTGGGCCCCGACCACCAGGATCCGGGCGTGCGTGCTGCGCGCGATGAGCGCGGGAGCGGCCGCCTCGGGGGTGACCTCGGTGGTGACGGGCAACTCGGGTGCACAGGAACGCACCAGTGCCACAGCGTGTTCGGTGGTGTGCGCGGCGATCTCGTGCCAGCGCACCACCCGTCCGCTCGGGTGAGCGTGCTCCGCCTCGCCGTCGCCGCGAGGAAATCTCGGAGCGCAGGCGATGACGAGCGGTTCGTGGATGGCCGTGGCGAGATATGCGGCCCAGCGGACGGCATTGAGTGAAACCGTCGAGCCGTCCACCCCGGCCACGACGGCATTGCGAGCATGGTGCGCGTCCATCGTTACCTGCCTCCCGCCCGGCGTATCCGTGCGAAACCTGTTCCGACTCTCCGAGAATGACGCGTCACCGGCGATCGCACACGATGCGAGAGACCTCGATCGCGGTGACGTAAGACCATCCGCGCGCCGGATCAGGCCGGGCGACAGGTGTGTCGGCCCTATACGGCGGTGATGACGACCTTGAGCGCTCCGGTCTCGCCGGCGCGCGCGAAGGTGTCGTACGCGGAGGGGAATTCGTCCATTGTGAAGCGGTGGGTGATCATCGCGGCGGGGTCGAGCCGCCCGCTGGCCACCAGGTCGATGAGCCGGGGTGTGGAGTAGGTGTCGACCAGGCCGGTGGTGATGGTGAGATCGCGGATCCAGATCTTCTCGAGGTGCAAGGTGGCGGGCTTGCCGTGCACGCCGATATTGGCGACGTGACCGCCCGGGCGGACGAGGTCGACTGCGGTTTCGAACGTTTCCGGGATGCCGACCGCCTCGATGGTGACGTCCGCGCCGAGGCCGCCGGTCAGCCGTGCGATCACGTCGGCCGGATTGTCGCGGCCGCTGTTGACGATGACGTCCGCGCCCAGTTTCGCGGCGGCGTCGAGCCGGCTGTCGGCCAGGTCGATGGCCACGATGTGGCCGGGGCTGTAGAGCCGGGAGGTGACGATCGCGGCCAGCCCGATCGGACCCGCGCCGATGATCGCCACGGTATCGCCCGGCCGCACGGCGCCGTTGAGGACGCCGACCTCGTAGCTGGTGGGCAGAATGTCGGCGAGCATGAGCATCTGCTCGTCGGATATGCCCTGGGGGATCGGGTAGGTCGAGGTATCGGCGAAGGGGACGCGCACCATCTCCGCCTGCGTGCCGTCGATGAGATGGCCGAGGATCCAGCCACCACCGCCGAGGCACTGCCCGTAGCGGCCCTCCCGGCAGAATCGGCATGCGCCGCAAGCGCTGATGCAGGAGATCAGGACCCGCTCGCCGACCTTGCGGGTGTGCACTCCGGTACCCACCTCGACGATGGTGCCGACGGCTTCGTGACCGAGAATCCGGCCGGGCGCGAACTCGGGGACGTCACCCTCGAGAATGTGCAGATCGGTGCCGCAGATCGTCACCGCCTCGACACGGATGATCGCATCGGTCGGCTGCGTGATGGCCGGGTCGGGAGCCTCATCCCAGGATTTCTGCCCGGGTCCATGAAAAACCATTGCTCGCATCGGAATACCTCCTGTGCGCGGACATCTCGACCGGCCTAACGGTCCGGCGTCGCCGCAGAGCGTGATCGGCGGCCGTGCGTATCGGTCGCGGCGTCGAGGGAATCGGCGAAGTCGATGAGCTGGCGGACCTGTTCGCCGTGCCGGCGCAGGAAATCCTCGCGGGCGCGGCCGCGCCGGAAGGTGAGGAAGGAGCGGCCGGTCTCGAGCTGCCAGGTGTACCAGAACAGGTAGGGGATGGTGAGGACGAAATTGGCTATGCCCCAGACGATCCAGACATCATTGTTGAACCAGCCGTCCGACGGCATCACCTTCGGGAAGATGTTGTAGATCGCGATCACCAGCATGAGCACGGGCAGCGTGTAGATGCGCGCCATGATGTAGAGCTCGGGGCGGCGCTTGACCAGCGGATAGATCTCCGCGACCGCGAGTATGCAGATACTGGCGGCGAAATGCTCTTCCTGCGGGGGATATCCGCCGAAGGTGAAGCACAGATTCCAGGTGGTGTAGAGGAAGTTCCACGCCATGGTCGTGTAGGCGACGAGCTCGGCGTTGCGGCCGGGCAGCACCTCCCAGAAGCGCGGGCAGTAGGGGATCGTGAGGCACAGTCCGAGCCCGACCGCGGCGTTCCAGTAGTTGCCGATCTGGGCGTCGCGCAGGGTGGCTTCGGCGATGTTGAGGAACAGGATCGCGTACGGGAACCACAGGAATCGCGGGTTGCGCAGGATCTCCCACACCCGTCCGGGGCGTTGCTCGGCCACGGCGATCCGCATGGCACCGACCAGGGTCAGCGGGATGAGCACCGACAGAATCTTGGCCCAGGAGAACCAGTTGATCAGGCCGATGTCGCGGCCGGGCCCCCAGATCCAGAGCGGGAACGTCAGCAGCGACAGTCCCCACACCCACATCGCGGGTCGTGGATGGGTGCGCATGTAGTCGACGATGAGCCACAACACACCGCAGAACACCAGCATCGAAACCGCAGTCACCCAGGTGAAGGGGGCCGGATTCCCGGACACCGCCTGCGACGCCGCACTGATCATGGTGGATAGCGCCTTTCGCTCGCGTCAGCCCTGTTCGATCGTGAGGATGTCGGCCAGCGGGCGCCGGGGAGTCGGCGGCAGCGGCGGTTCCCCGTCCGGCACGGTGCCGATCCGCACGACGATCTGCGGTGTGCCGGGATGCCGCAGCAGATTGGTGAGAATGTTTCGGCCCGTGGGCAATTCGGTGATGTGGGTGAGCGCGCAGGTCGCCAGCCCGGCCACCGTGCATTCGAGCAGCACCGCGGAGAGGGCCTCGCCGGTCGCCAGCCACTCGGGCAGGGAATCACCCTCCGAGCTCAGCATGACCATGCCGGCGTGGTCGTCGGTCTCCGCGCGCCGCATGGAGTGCGCCGCGGACGGGAAGACCCGGCCTACCCGGACCCGGGCGAATTCCGCGTCCGAGACCAGCGCCGCGGCCGGAACGCCCTCGGGATCTCCGGAATGCCCTGCCCACCAGCCGATCTCGGCCTGGTACATCATGTCGTGCCGGCGCAGCGCCGCGGTCTGTTCGGACACCGCGGCCAGCCTGGCCTGTACCGCGTCGTCGAGCGTGTCCAGCTCCAGGTAGTGCGGCGAGACCAGCATGCGCAGCCTCCGCTGGAGGTCTTCCCAGTTCTCGGGCGCGCCCAGCGGCAGCCGGTCGGTGTGGCGGTGCTCGATGGCGCCCGCGCGGGCCACCAGACCCGATGGGGGATCGGGCCAGGGCCGGAAGCTGAGCTCGGCCAGGCGGCCGGGATCCAGCGGGTCCGGGATCCGAGTGGTGTCGGTGTGCCAGCCCTGCGCGCCGAACGCGGTGCGGACGTGGTGCAGCATGGCGCCGCAGCTGATCACCTGCTGCCGGCCGTGCGGGTCGGCGGCGATGAGCAGCCGGTCGGGATCGGTGCGCAGGTGCAGCCGCGCGCCGTCGAAGCGCCAATGCCAGGGCTGGGTGTTGTGCACGGAGGGCGCGCGCGAAGCCAGCAGCATCGCGGCCCGCAGCGTGCGGTGATCGGGTACGGCGAGCGGGGTGGCGTTCATTGCGGTCATACTCCGAGTGTTCGCGTCGGCCAGTTCGGAACATACGGGCTTTCCGCCTGCTGACCAGGGACGTTGGTCACCAGGGTGAGTGGCGGGGTGGTGCGTTCGGCACGCTCCTTGATGCCCCGCAGCATCTTGGCCTCCATGATGAGGCTGCCGGGCTCCATGATCAGCATGTAGAAGAGCCGTTGCAGCAGACCGGCGTCCGGTAGCGCGATGCGGTTGCGGCTGATCAACCGGGTGCCCTCGGCGGTCGGGTAGAGGCCGAACGCCCACACCCAGTGGTGGTCGGTCGAGGCCAGCACGAAGGCGCGCGGGCGGTCCAGCACGGCCACCCGCATCGCGGGACCGGACTTGCCCATCGGCAGCACATCGTCCACCGCGAGCTGCTGATACTGCGGCAGGATCTGGTCGGCGCTGTGCATGTCCAGGCCGAGCAGGTTCTCGACCCAGTCATAGGTATAGGCGCCGGCCCGGCCCGGTCCCATCTGAACCAGCCACGGCCAGATCTGCTCCGGCGTAGCGGCGACGGTGATCGCACGGGTGGTGACGGTGCCGGCTTCGGCGAGCAGTCCGTCGCCGGGCATCGCCCGCCCGACTTCCTCGGCGGTCGAGCCCCAGGTCACGCACTTGGTGCGTGCGAAGAGCCGGTATCCGGCCGCCAGCCCGGTGAGAGCCGAGGCCACGCCGATCGCGGTCGCCAATGGTGTCTTCACGGTTGTTCCTCTCGGTGGGACGTCGATGTCGATCCTCGGCCGCGTCGCGGGATTTCCGCAGGGACCGATGGCCCGACATCCGCCCTCGGAACCGGTGACTTTCGGCCATCTCGCCGCAGCCACCCGCGCGGGATGCTGTGAACGAACAGCGGATTCGCACGGATCGGAGGACATGCCATGAGGGAGTTCACGGACCGGAGCGCGCTCGTCACCGGCGGTGCGCGGGGAATCGGCGCGGCGGTGGTCGCGGAACTGGTGAAGGCGGGCTTCGGCGTCGTCGTCGCGGACCTGCGCACCGACGCCGGGAACAAGCTCGCCGAAATCCATGGGCCGCAAGCACGATTCCATCACCTCGACGTCACCGACGAGGGGGAGTGGCAGCGGGTGCTGGAGAAGGCAGAGCGAGAATTCGGCCCGCTGGGCGCACTGGTGAACACCGCCGAGATCCTCGACCTCGGGACCGTCGAGTCCGAGTCGCCCGCCCTGTTCCGGCACGTGCTGGACGTCAACCTCTACGGGCCCTGGCTCGGGATGCGGCTGGCCGCGCCGCGCCTGCGTGCCGCGGGCGGCGGCACGATCGTCAATATCTCCTCGACCGCCGGCCTGATGGGATACCCGGGCATCAGCGGATACGTCGCCAGCAAGTGGGGACTGCGCGGATTGACCAAAGCCGCGGCGCTGGAACTGGGTTCGTCCGGCATTCGCGTGTGCTCGGTGCACCCGGGGCTGATCCATACGGCGATGACCATCGGCCTGGCCGAGTCGATCGCCGCCACCCAGCCGCTGCCGCGATTCGGCGACCCGGAGGAGGTTGCGGCCATGGTGCGGTTCCTCGTCACGGAGGCGACCTTCTCGACCGGGTCGGAATTCGTGGTCGACGGCGGCGCGACCACCGGTCAGGCCGGGCTGATCGAAACGTCTGGTGCAGACCAGCGGTAATGGCGACACGAAAGAACTGGAGGCATCGCCATGATGTACTGGTACGGCCACGATATGGGTGGCTGGGGCTACGCCTGGATGGGCGTGGGCATGTTGGTCTTCTGGGCCCTGCTCATCGTCGGAATCGCGTTCGCGGTCCGGTTCGCGGTATCCGACCCGGGCCGCTCGGGGCGCTATGAATCCCCGTCGCCGCAGGAACTGCTGGCCCAGCGTTTCGCGCGCGGCGAGATCGACGAGACCGAATACACCAATCGCCTTGCCGCACTGCGGGCCTCGGGCGCGCGGCAGTAGGACGACAGGAGCGAGAGAATGTCGGAGATCTCCGAAACCCCCGGCGGGCAACTGAATCCGCCGGTCGTCGTGGCAACGGACGGATCGGCCGTCTCGTACCGCGCCGTGGCCTGGGCGGCCGTGGATGCGGGACTGCACGGCTCGCCACTGGAGATCGTCACCTCCGTGGCGGTCCCCGGTGGATGGGGGCCCGGTGCGATGCTGACCAATACAGACACCGACTGGCTCCGGCTCGACGGTGAGCGGGTGGTCACCGAAGCGAGTCGCGTGGCGCGCACCGCGGCCGTCGGCGACGGCCTGTCCATCCGTACCGATGTCACCTTCGACACGGCGATTCCGTCTCTGATCGAACGGTCGCGGCACGCGCGCCTGCTGGTGGTGGGCAGCCGTGGGCACGGCGCGATCCGGCGCGGCCTGCTCGGATCGGTCAGTACCGCGGTAACGCGGCATGCCCACTGCCCCATCGCGATCGTGCATACGCGAGCGGCGATCGACCCGGTGTCCGCGGAGCAGCCGGTGCTCGTCGGCGTCGATGGCACGCCCAACAGCGTGCCTGCCCTGACGCTGGCTTTCGAGGAGGCATCCCGCCGCAAGGTCGGGCTCGACGCGCTGCACGCCTGGAGCGACACCAACCGTGGCGGTCTGCCGCTGCCGGGGTGGGACGCCGTCCGCGACCGCGAAACCGAACTGCTCGCTGAACGAGTGGCCGGATTCGGCGAACGCTACCCGGATGTCCAGGTCCGCCGAATCCTGGTCCGCGACCGCCCGATCCAATCCCTGCTCGAAGCCGCGGAGAACGCCCAGCTGCTGGTGGTCGGCAGTCACGGCCGCGGCGGTTTCGCCGGCATGCTGCTCGGCTCGACCAGCAACGCGCTGCTGCACAGCGTGGAATGCCCGATGATCGTGGTGCCGGCCCGCTGACCGACATGGTCTTCGCCCTGTGGTAGCTGCAGTGCCGCCCCCCGACAAGGGGGGGTGCATGCTCCCACTGATTGCATGTTTTCTAAACTAATAACCCAGTTTATTGGTGAAGGAGGATGCTGCCGTGGACGATCAGACCACTGCGGAGGGGCCGACAGCGGTGCGGGAGCACCCGGCAACGTTGAAATCGGCTCTGGTGCAAGAACTGTGAGCGTGCGGGCACTGCTGCCGGTCTGGTCGGACTGGCGTGCGGGCGTGCGTGCCCCGGGTGCGGATCTGCTGTCCGGGCTGATCGTCGCCCTGGTCGCGCTGCCGTTGGCGCTGGGTTTCGGGATCTCCTCGGGCCTCGGCGCGGCCGCCGGCCTGGCGACCGCGGTGATCGCGGGCGCGGTTGCGGCGGTCTTCGGCGGATCGCGGTTCCAGGTGTCGGGGCCCACGGGAGCGATGACCGTGGTGTTGGTGCCGATCTTCCATCAGCACGGTGCGAGCGGGGTGCTGGCCGTGGGGCTGCTGGCCGGGCTTGTGCTGGTGGTGCTCGCGGTCGCCGGGGTCGGGCGTGCGGTGCGCTACATGCCCGCCCCGGTGATCGAGGGTTTCACCGCAGGAATCGCGGTTGTCATTGCGCTGCAACAGGTCCCGGCAGCGCTCGGTATCGCGCACGCGCACGGGGACAAGGTATGGCAGGCCGCCGCTGACGCGGTGCGCCAGTACCTGGGCCATCTCGACCCGCTGCCGATCGCCACCGTCCTGCTGGTGGCAGCGGTCATGCTGGTCGGTGGCCGGTATCTGCCCCGCTGGCCGTTCGCGCTGCTGGCGGTGGCGCTGGCGACCGCGGCGGTGGCGGTGTTCGATTTGCCATTGGCCCGGATCGGGACCATCCCGTCGGGATTACAGGCCCCCGCCCTCGGTTTCCTTCACGTCGATCAGCTGGGTTCGCTGCTGGCGCCGGCGTTGGCGGTGGCCGCGCTGGCGGCATTGGAGTCGCTGCTGTCGGCCACGGCCGCCGACGCGATGGCCGTGGGTACCCGCCACAACTCCGACCGCGAGCTGTTCGGTCAGGGCCTGGCCAATATCGCCGCACCACTGTTCGGGGGTGTCCCGGCCACCGGTGCGATCGCGCGCACCGCGGTGAACGTCCGCTCGGGCGGTCGCACCCGGCTGGCCGCGCTCACCCACGCGATCGTGTTGGCGGCCATCGTTTTCCTGGCCGCCCCGCTGGTCGGGCAGATTCCTCTCGCCGCACTGGCGGGGGTGCTGCTGGCGACCACGGTGCGGATGGTCGAGACGGCGTCGCTGGCGGCGATCGCCCGCGCTTCGAAGGGAGACGCGGCGATCATGGGCGTCACGTTCCTGGTCACCGTCGCCGCCGATCTGGTGACCGCGGTGGCGGTGGGCGTTGGGATCGCGGTGGTGCTCGCCTTGCGCTCGGTCACGAAAGAGGCTCGCCTGCAACAGATTCCGCTGGACGAGGGGGATCATCTGGCCGAGGAGCACGACCTGCTCGATGAGCACATCGTCGCCTACCGGCTCGACGGGCCGCTGTTCTTCGCCGGCGCGCACCGATTCCTGCTGGAGCTGGCCGAGGTATCGGATGTGCATGTTGTGATCCTGCGCATGTCGCATATCACCGCGCTGGACACCACCGGTGCGCTGGTGCTCAAGGACGCGATCGGCAAACTCGAACACCGCCACATCGTCGTGCTCATGTCCGGGCTTCGCCCTGATCACCAGCGCCGTCTCACCGCGATCGGGGCCCTGCCCGCGGGCGGCGCCGACCACCTTTTCACCCACACGCCCGATGCCATCACCTGTGCGCGGCAGCTGGCGCCCGCGGTGGCCGGCGACGGTCATCGAGCGGGTGCCTGACATCCTGCGCCCGCGCTGTTCAGGGTGTGTTGGTGGAGGGGCGGGCCGGGAGCCCCAGGGCGGAGCGGTTGCAGGCCAGCGCGAGGTCGGTAGCGGTCACCAGCCCGGTGAGGCGGCCGGCGGGGTCGGTGACGGCGACGGCATCGAGGTTGGGGCGCAGGACGATTCGGGAGATGACGTCGGCGAGCAGATCGTCGGAATGAGCGATCGCGGCCGGGGGGAGCGGGCGGGCGAGGTCTGCGACCCGGAGGCCGGGGTGCGGACGTGCGCTGGTGCGCAGGAGATCGGCCCAGGCGAGGACGGCGTACGGGTGGCCGTTCTGGTCGACGACCGGGAAGAGGTGGTGGTGGGTGTAGACGAGGTCGGATCGGAGGAGCTGGTCGAGGGTCCATGCGGCGTCGGCCATCCGTGGCGCGGGGGTCATGACATCGCCGATGGTGGTGGCGCCCAGGCGATGTCGCAGGCCCGCCATGGTCAGCTCGCTGTTGGCGGCGCTGTAGAGGAACAAACCGAGCAGTATCAGCCACAGGCCGCTGAAGTCGCGGAACGCGATGATCTCGGCACTGCCGAGGCCGCCCAGGGTCATGCCCAGGACCTGGCCGGTGCGGGCGGCGGCGGTCGCGGCGCGCAGGCGGTCGCCGCTGCGCCACCAGATCACCGCCCGCACGACCCGCCCACCGTCGAGGGGTGCGCCCGGCAGCATATTGAACACGGCGAGAACCACATTCACGGTGGCGAGCCAGACGAGGGTTGCGGTGACCGGACCGCCGGGGGAGAAGACCGACGATACGGCCGCCGCGCCGTAGGCCATCACGCCGAGCATCAGACTGGTGGCGGGGCCGACCAGGGCGACCCGCAGGTCGGTCCGGGCATCCTTGGGCTCGTCGGTCAGCTCGGAGGCCCCGCCGAGCAGCCACAGCACGATGCGTTCGACATGAATCCCATTGCGGGTGGCCACGATCGAATGTGCCAGCTCGTGTGCGAGCAGGCAGGCGGTCAATCCGAGAGCGCCAGCGATCGCCGCGGCCCAGATGATTCCGGCGCCGGCGGTGCCACGGAGGTAGGTGGCGAGGATCCACGTGAACAGCCCCACGGTGACGGCCGCCGACCAGTGCGCGGCGACACGGATGCCGGCGATTCTTCCCAGCGGGACCGTGGATCGGAGCTGCATGGTGTCCTCGTCTGTCGTGCCGGTCGGATCAGCGCTCGGACCCGGTCAGCCCCTGAGCGAGCAGGATGCGATGGGCCTGCTGCGCGGCCGAGAATCCGCCGTGCTCGTCCGGTCCGGCGTCGGCGGGATACTCGAGGCCGCGCACGAGCGCGGTGACGGCCTCGGTGAGAGCGGTCAGGCGTCGTTCGATGTCATCGGTCGGTATCTGGCCCGGCTGTGTGGGGACCGCCGCGCCCCCGTAGACCGCCGCCAGGTCGGTGCCGAGCAGCAGGAAGCGCAGCGCCACCGGCAGCTGCGCCAGCACATGATCGAGCTGACCGGGAGAGAACAGGTCGGCGAGGGCATCGGTCACCACCCCCACCAGCGGCACGGCCTCCTCGGGACTGACGCCCGCGGCATGGGCGAACTGGGCGAGGAATGACGGCACATCGCGTGGAACCGGCACGTGGGCCGGGATCCAACCCTCGTAGAACGTGCCACGGAGCAGTTCGGGCAACTGGGCGCTGAGATGCGCGGCGGCATTGACGCCCAAGCGGTCGCGCACGGTGTGCAGCCACGCGCGCAGGGCGCGATGGGCGAGGAAGCGATCCTCGGTGTCCATCGCTCCGGCCACGGCCGCCAGCCATTCGTGGGCGGTGTGCACGCTCGGTGCGAACGGATCGGTGTGATGGCTCATGGGACACGTCCTTTCGTGAGATGAGAACGCACTGAGCTGACAGGTCTGGTTCCACCCGCGCAATGCCTGGGCGATGGTGGCATCCATCGAGGTGGTGGTATCCACGGTAGTCGCGTCCGGCCACGGAGAGCTGGCCGTGGCCAGTGCATGCGCGATATCGGGGGTGGCCTCGGAATCGCCGGGGCGGCGCGTGCGGATGCGCGTATCGGACGTCTGGCGCGGGCACTCACAGCGCAGCGAGATCAGCTCGGCGTGGGCGCCCGCCGCGAGCGCCTGGGCGCGGGTCCGTTCGGCGGCATCGATCCAGGAGGCGTCGAGTATCACCGAGACGCCGAGCCCGAGCCGCTGCCGTGCCAGTTCCAGCATGTGGGTGTACACCAGTGATCTCGCGTCGGGCCGATAGGCTCCGGCGTCGAGGACGCCGCTCGCACCGGTGATCGCGCCCGAGGCGCGGAGCCGGGCCCGCACGGTGTCGCTCGAGATGACCTCGGCGCCGGTGATCTCCGCGAGACGGGTTGCGACGGTGGACTTTCCGGTCCCAGGCAGGCCGCCGACCAGGGCCAGCCGCACCGCGCCGGCCTCCAGGTGCCGCACCGCGAGATCCAGGTGCCGGATCGCGTGACCGACGAACTGCTCGTCGCCCTGTGCGGCCCGGATATGGTTCGTCTTGGCCCGCACCATGGCCCGGTAGGCGATGTAGTGGTGGCGCAGCGAGGCCGGCGGCGAATCCCCGGCCGCGCGCAGGTAATCGGTGAGAAAGTCCTCGGCGAGCTGGGGTCGGCCGAGGAACTCCAGATCCATCGCCAGGAAGGTGGCATCGTCGAGGCCGTCGACAGCGCGGAGGGAGTCGTCGAAGTCGAGACAGTCCAGGATTCGGAAGCCGTCGGGGAGCGCGAAGATGTCTTCGGTCAGAAGATCGCCGTGCCCATCCAGAATCCGGCCGTCCGCAATACGTTCGGCCAGCAGCGGCGAGCGGCCGTCGAGGAAACGCATGGCCAGCCGCTCGATGCGGTCGACCAGCGCGGGATCGAGCGTACTGAGCGGATGGGATCGAGGGCCGCGCAACAGGATTCGCCATCGCTGCCGCAGGGCCTGTGCCGTTCCCGCCTGATCGATGGTGCTGCTGCGAATGGCATTGCGATGGAATCGGGCCACCACCGTCGCCAGTACGGACAGTTCCGCCCGGCCGATCTCGCCGCTGGTGACCAGCCTGCTCAATCTCCGAGATTCCGGCATCCGCCGCATGATCAGCACGGGTTCGCCGGGACTGTCGAGCGGACCGGTGAGATGTTCCAGGCCCAGGTAGACATCGGGAGCCCAGCGCCGATTCAATTCGAGTTCGCGGCGCAGCGCATGTTCCCGGGCCTCGGTCGTGGCGAAATCGAGGAAGTCGGTGACGATGGGCTTCTTCACCTTGTACGCCCGATCCCCGACCAACACCACCAGCCCGGTGTGCGTTTCCCGCAGCTCCGCGGCGCACGCATCGTGGAGGGTCCCGCCGCGCAGGTGCTCGGCAGCCACGGCGCGGTCGACCGCCCGCTGTCGCAGGTCGTCGGGCCGGACGACAGGACGTGAGGTGGAGGCGTTCGTGTCCATGCCTCCCACACTCCGCGCGCCGGGCTGCCGGAAACAGAGGACTTAGGTCCCCGCAGTGACGACAACGGTCCCGTCGCCGCCGATCGCCCGTGACTACGTTGTGCCTGTAGGCGCGGGACCCCGGGCTAGGCCGAGGGCCAGGGCCGCGCGCGGTAACGAATCATCAGGCGGCGGGCCAAAACTTCCGGGTGGGTGGCGCTGAAGCGTTCGCCGTACTTCCCGCCGGAGGTCATGAGGTAATCGTCCAGGGCGGGACCGTAGCCGAGGTCGACGGCCACCTGGTCAGCCAGGAATTCTTCCCGCCAGTTCACCCACATCTTCGGGAAGGGCTGCAGGAGACAGACTATGGCGAGCGCCTGGGCGAGATGCAGGCCGATGGTCGGGAGCAGGGCATCGACCAGGGCGACGAAGGACACGGTGTACATGATCAGCAGCACGATCGTCGCAACGATGTCCGGCGATCTTCGATAGGACAGCAGGGTGATGAGCAACTTGGTCGGCGCGCCGAAGACGGTGACGACCGGTGTGGTGCACAGGTTTTCCAGGAACCTGACAGTCCAGCCGCCGATCAGCAGATGACCGAATTCATGTGCGATCACTGCCCGTAGCTCGAGCGGGGGTAGTTCGTTCACAGCCGAAATCGTCACTGAGACAAGACGGCGTGGGTGCGCCATACCCGCTGCCCGAGGGCGACGGGTTCTTAGCACCATTCGCAGCCAGTTCTCACCCCGGGCGACCCGCTCCACCGCAGACGTCCCCTCCCCTGCCGCACCACCGGGTCGGCCCGCGGCCTCCATGACGTCCCAGGAGGCTGCCCACAGCAGGATGGAGGGCTCGACGCGTTCCGGTGGGTACGGCGCGATATCGGGAAATTCCGCGGCACGTCGCCGCATCGTCAACTCGTCCGGCCTGATCAGTTCGACGACCAGCGCGTAACACCAGATCAGACACCAGACCACTATCACGCTGATCGTCGCCCAGCGCCCGGCCCAGGCCGTGAGACTCCAGAGCATCACCACGGTCGCGACCGCCCAGGGGACAGCCAGGAGCAGGCGCAGCAGCGGCAGCAGTCGGGCTTCGATGCGGGCGCGGCCAGTGAACCGGTACCTGGTTGTGCCCGAAGGCGATTCGAGAGACATGGCGGGTCAGCCCTTCGTGCGGGCGAGGCTGTGTTCTCCTGCGCGGTCGCTTCACGATACGAAACCGGCGACAAGGTCGCGTAGCCCCAACTTCGGGTGGGCGGGCGCGGAAGCGATTCCCGCGGGCACATGAAGGGTTGTGCTGTTCCCGCTACAACGCTCGGAGCGACTCGATCGCGTGCATCAATCGGGTGTTCTCGGGGTCGGCTGCGGGTGCCGGTAGGACTATGCCGTGGACGAGGCCGGCGTAGCGGTCACGCATGAGGTCCGGCAGGGCGTCATAGTCGCCGGAAATGAGCAGCGCATCAAGGACCTCGTCGGTGACCACGTCGTGGAGTTGATCCCAGCGTTGCGCTTTCACCAATTCGCGTAGGCGGTCGAACAATGCGGGCAGGCCGAGGCGTATCAGCGTCGGCCGGTAGGACGGGGTGGAGTAGAGGAAGGCGAGTAGCCGTCGCTGCCGCTCACGGTCGCGTGCCACCTCGGCTGCTGTGGCGCCTGTGGCGATCGGGACCGCGGCGATGATTCCGGGGGCCTGACGTGAGCGTTCGGCGGCACCCGCGTGCAATGCGGGCTGAACGACGTCGCGCAGGTATCCAGGATCGGAGTTGGTGGAGTGGGTGATCACGCCGTCGGCGAGTTGTCCTGCGAGGCGGCACATCCCGGCATTCACCGCGCCGAGCAGGATCGGTGGCGGGGCGATGTCGTCGGGGCCGGGGTTGAAGTAGGGCTGCAACCGGGTCAGCCGGTAGCTGTCGCCCTCGAAATGGATCGAATCGCCGGATGCGAACGCGGAGAACAGCTCTCGCAGCACGGTCAGGTACTCCCCGATCCTGGCGACGGGTTCGGTCCACGGCATCCCGAAACGGCCTTCGATGTTCTGCTTGATCTGCGTTCCGAGCCCTAACTCGAAGCGCCCGCCGGAGAATTTCGCGAGATCCCAGGCGTTGTATGCGACCAGCGTCGGGCTCCGGACGAACGCCAGCGTGATCGCGGTGCGCACGGTGATCCGGCTGGTGTGCTCCGCCGCCAGCAGCGCGACCGCGAACGAATCGTGGATCGTCTCGGGGATGTGAACCCCATCGAATCCGAGGTCCTCCACCCGCCGCGCCACCCGTGGCACCTCGGACAGCGGCAGTCGCGGATCCAGGGCTGCATAGACTTTCATCGACCGTCTTCCTCGGCGTCGGTGCGTTGTCACCGCAGACGGTAGCGGGCGCACCGCGTCATGAGCCCTCAGGCCGTCGGTCTGCTCCTCCGGAATCCATGCCCGCGCACGATCACGCCAAGATCTCCGCTTTCAGATCCGGCCGGCCTCGCTCCTCCGCGAACGTCAGTGCGCGCCCGCACAATAGGTCCACGAAGTACCCATACGGGGCATCGTCGCTGTCGACGGCCATCATGAACAACAACACCAGAAAGTCGTTCGTCGACTCCTGCGACCACCGGTAACCAACCGCCGGACCGTACCCGTCGAAGATCGGCGCACCGTTCTCAGGTGAGTTGAACCAAACACCCTCGACGCGTCGCACCATCCACTCGCCGATATAGGTGATGAATTGCTCCGCGAGAACACCGTTTTCGGGCGCGTACCGTCCGTCCTCGCCAAGCACCGCGGCATCGATCAGGGACACGATCCAATCGAACGCAGCAGCGCTGAATCGGTCATCCAGCGATGGACGGCCCCCGCTGCCCTGTACCGCTTCCAGCCGGGGCAGCGTCTCGGTGAACAACGCCTCGATGCGGGCATCGATCGCAACCTGGTCGCTCCACGCGAGCCAGGCCGCTGACTGCTGGGCGTCGCCGTCGAACCATCCGGGGTCCAGATCGCTATCGGCCGCAGTGGCCCGTCTCGCGTGAGTCCTCATGTTCCCCTCGTGTGCGTGCATGCCGTGACGGTCTGCCGGATGATAAACGACCTCGCGCTGCCACAAGGGCAGAGCCGCCGAGGTGCTGTTCGAGATCGTGGCTGATCATTGGTTGCTCGAGTGGAACCGCACCGGTCAGCACCGGCACATACTGTCGCATGAGCGGCACTGTGCGTCATCGATGGAATGCCACTGCCGCGATAGGTTTCTCGATGCCGACACCCCAAACAACACCGCGTCGGCGCGCAAAGGGTTAGCGCCCGCCCGGGCGGCAATTTCTTTCAGCGCAACCCGGGCGGGCATTCTCTGTCCACGGATGATGAACTCGATCGCTTCGGGATTCACGCCACATGTGGCGTGCGTAGACGGCACGAGTGGCGCATGCGGGAGCGTTGGCGTTTGAATGCCCCGATCGCTCCACGACACCCAAAGCAGATGATGCCGCCTGGACGAACGGAGTTCTTCCCACAGCTGGCACTGATCGACCCTCAGGCCGGGCTGTTGAAGTCCCCTCGAATGATGCCGGCGGCGAAGGCATCCCATTCGCCGGGGGCGAAGACGAGGGCGGGGCCGGTCGGGTTCTTCGAGTCACGAACTCCGACCGTGCCTCCGGTCAGCCAGGCCACTTCGACGCAGTCGGTTTGGCCGCTGCTGTGGCTGCTCTTGAACCACTGTGCTCCGGACAGGTTGGTGTTCATGCGGTGTGACTCCTTGCTACCCGTCTGAGCAGGTCTCGCGTTGCTGTCTCGTTCAATGCGGTTTCTCTTATGGCCGAGGAGATTTCATGGTAGCGCCGTACATCATCGTTGTTCTCCATGTAGATGTCCGGTTTGCCGGCTCCTTCGAGATAGACGAGGGGCGGTTCGCTCGGGCGAGTGTTGGCGTCCCCGAATTCGAGAATCACGAAGGGCCCGTGTAACAGACCGCGGCTGCATCCACTCGTGAACGGGTGGACGCGCAGCGAGACGTTGGGCAACTTGCCGATCTCCGCCAGGTGCTGCAACTGCGCGGCCATAATGCGCGGGCTGCCGATCACACGGTGTAGCGCCGACTCGTGAATCAGCAGTTCGAGCTTCACTGGGTCGGCTTTGCGAGTGATGATCGTTTGCCGTTTGAGCCGCAACTCGACTCGGCGTTCGATGTCCTCGTGGCTGCTCTCGTCGTAGAACGCGCTGATCAATGCACGGGCGTAGTCGGCGGTTTGGACCAGTCCGAGAACAATCTCGTGATAGGCGATCAGCTGCCGCGCGGAGGCGGCCAGGCCGACGTACATGTTGAACGTCGAGTCGCTGTAGAGACCGCCGAATGCGGTGTACCAGGAGGTGACCTGCGCCTGCTTGGCAAGTTCGACGGCCCGATCGGTATCGGCCGGAGAAACCTCGTACAGCTCGCACAACGCTCGGATGTCGCGAATGCGAAGCTTTTTCACGCCACCGCTCTCAATGCGGTGCAACGCGGTCTTGCTCAGCTCTACCAGGCGAGCCGCACGATCCATCGAGAATCCACGGCTGTCGCGGGCCTCGCGCAGGAACCGGCCCAGTTGCCGCCTGGGCAGTGTCGAGGGTTCGTCATCGCTGGTCATGTGTGCATCCTGTGAATTTTCGGAACGGAACACGCGCCATCGCGGAACAGACTGTACGCCGGGCATGGACCCCGTCCTGGCCAATCGAACCAATCATGTTCGGAACGTCCGAATTCGCTGTCTCGCCAGGACATCGGTGGTGTCCTGATCGCACGCCAGGCAAGAAATCACATCACTTGGTTCTCCAAATGCCTGGCGCGCCATAGCCGTCCGATGAGCAAGGGGTCGATCATGTCCAGCAACAATCCGTGGTCGGTGCAGGCGATCATCGACCGCATCGAACATGAGAAGCAGCGAACCGTTGACACAGAGCACGCCGAGGTCGGCGCGGCCGGGTATGCGGTGCGTGGCCTGTGGTCGTGCTACGACGATCCCGGCACATTGACTGCCGGACAAGCGCATACCGCAATGCAGCTGCATCTCGGATGCGGGGTGGACAGCTGCTGGGTGCGGTGGCGGGCGCGGACCGCGCTGGTCGTAGCCGGGCGCATGGTGCTCGACCCGCGTGCGGCACGGGTGCCGGGTGTGCACCGCAGGTCGCTGTCCGCGGTGGTGCGGATGGCGGTGTTCGGGTGTGGCGCACTGTTTTTCGGAGGTCGTCATGCCCTGCGATGACCCCGACCGGATCGAGATCCAGGTCATCCAGGACGTACTCGACACCGTCGAAGCGCGGCTGTGCGACTGCGAGCGTCGCGGGTGGCGGTTGACCGCCCCCCGTTCGCTCATCTACGCGGCCGTCCTGCACGCGGTCATCGTCAGCGCCCGCGCCTCCCACCGCATTCCCGCCACCCTCGACCACGCCGCAGTACTCGACGCCATCTTCGACGGCACCGAACCGTCGGATCCCGGCGAACGCGCCCGCCCGGTCGATGACGTGATCGAACGCCACACCAGGAACACGAACTGACGGCCTTCGCCGGCGAGGCGGATCCCGCGACGAGGAGGCCATCACGGTCGGCAACCGCCATAGCTCCTTACGGCGAAGTGAGACTGTATTCGACGCTCGGCGGGTTGGTGGGGAACACCTCGCGGTGGACCGGGCCGTCGTGCTCCAAGCCACGAAGCGTGCAGGTCAGCATCCGTTGACTGATGGTCTCTACGCCCGATGTAGCGGCTCAGTTCGTGGCCGGGGTGGAGTCCGGTGCGTTGAGGCGGTTGAACAGGCCGATGCCGACCGCGATGGCGGCGGGCCCGCCGACACCGATCAGACCGGCCGCGGCGCCCAGCGGGATGCCGATCGCGGC
>NZ_JBSGCB010000025.1:0-134667 GCF_053601595.1 Nocardia sp. NPDC004711
GTTAGGGGTTTTCAGTGGTGTGATATACGGTTGGGGCCGAGACTATATCCGCCTTCGGAGGACATAGTCTCGGCCAGACCAGACCAGAGTCCTGCGCCGAAAGGCGCAGCTCAGGGGGTGTGGTGGAGGACCAGGGGGCGGAAAAGCCCCGGAAAAGTTGGTACGAGCAAAGTACGAGCAAGGTACGAGCACTCTTCGAGCAGTGGCGACCACTCGATACGACAGACCGTCCCGCTGGCGCGAGTTTCGCCGACACGTTCATGATCGGTTCTGGCACAGGTCAGAATTGAGGGCATGACGGACCTTGCGTTGACGGCGGAACGTCGAGAGGAACTGAGCGCACTCCTCGCGGACGCGCACAAGCTGCGGAGCGAGTACCCGCGAGTCGCGGACTACCTTGACGTAGCCGCTGGGCTCCCGGGGACCGGAGACGACCGAGCGGACGCAGCGTTCGACCTCAGACTCGTTCATTACATGACCGGCGACGAGGCGCTCAGCGCGAATCCGTACTGGGACATCGTTGGCCCGTCGGTCTCCGACCGCGATGGTCGGAGGGTGGTGGACGGCGGCCGGCCGAACGGTAGCGCTCGTTTGGCATATGCACAAACGATCCTTCAAGCCGCCTACGCGTACGCGATTCCCTCTCCCGAGACACTTTCCTGGATCGCCGAACAGTGCGCTGGCATGCCGATTGTGGAGTTGGGTGCAGGGCGCGGCTACTGGGCCGCGTTGCTTGCGAAGGAAGGGCTTGAAGTCGATGCGTATGACTCAGAGCCGCCCGACGTGACGGCGAACATCTCCTTCCCCGCAGCTGCTGGGAAGGACCCGGATGCCTGGCATCCGGTCGGTGACTTGAAGTCGTTTGACGCCCGAATCGAGGGGGCGGATCACGCGTTGTTTCTCTGCTGGCCACCCGGCTGGGGTGACTCGATGGCATCGCAGGCGCTCCTGGGCTACGAGCGACTGGGCGGGAGTCGATTGATCTTCATCGGCGAGCTGAAGGGCGGCAAGACTGGTGATGACGCGTTCTTCGACTTGCTGACTTCTCAATGGAAGATGGAATCGCAAGACCTACAGCATGTTTCGTGGTGGAACCTTCGCGATATCGCCCAATGCTGGGTTCGACGCTAGCCAGCGTAGCCTCGCGACACTAGTGAGGGCGGGCCAACCGGCCCGCCCTCACCATTTTGATTTTGATACAGAACGTAGGTCACTCGCTGGGTGATTGCTTTAGCTGGTTGGTCAGCGACATGCGGAAGACGAAGGCGTCATAACGGTCCCGCGGATACGAGATGTCCGACAGCATGAGCACTTGTTCGTCGGATCCGAGATAGCGCTGATGGACGGCCTTCACAAGATCACCGGAGGGTGTGCCCAACCAAGTAGCGTGCACCTTCGCCGGAAGGCGATCGGCCACAGTCTCCTCCAGGAATGCGGCAGTGGAGATGTCCGGGCCATCCACCGGCTGGTACGTATCGGAGATGGAGATTGGTCGACCGTCCTCGCTAGCGCGGGTAACGATGTGCATTACCTCCTGGTCGTCGCTAATTCCCAGTGCGTCAGCGAGTTCCGCCGATGGGTGTACGCGTTCGCTCTGCCGCTCGATCTGGACCGCACCTTGCGCCTCATGCCCGAAGGTCTCCTCTGGATCTTCCATTTGGCGTTCCGGAGCCACCCGCACGAGGCTGGGATGATCCGTGACGAAGGTGCCACGGCGTGGAACTGTCCGGACCAGACCCTGGCGTTCCAGTAGCTGAATGGCCTGAATAACAACGATCTTCGACACGTTGTGGCGCCCGACTAGTTCGTTCAGGCTCCGGAGCTGAGTACCTGCTGGCAGCGTGCCGTTTCGGATCTGACGTGCATAGTCGGCGGCGATCGCTACATACGCGGGCTCATTCATCGATGCTTCCCTTCCGACCATGCGGACTTAATGAAAACGATTTCTATCTTACACAACTGTGTATGCACAGTTTCCTCGTTCGGGCTGCATGGCGCAAGGTGTTGTACATACACAGCTGTGTATGTACAGTTGATTTGGTCAGAGCTGACCAACACAGACCAGCACTGACAGCTCAAAAAAAGACTCCCCAGCAGTTCCAGCTGCCGGGGAGTCGGTACCGAAGCAGTGTCCGCTGCTTCGGCTTTCACTTCAGGTTCTGAAAGGCCACTGAAGCATGTCCAGTGTAGAACGCTGTGTCCTGGTCGTGGACCGGGCTCTATCAGCGGTGATACCGAATCGTGCACCGTTGGTGCGCGCTCGCCGGGATCGGTGGTGGGTCCGATGAGGATCAACGGCAGAGAGGTCGGGCAGCCGAACATCGTGCCCTTCCCGCGCCGCGGGCACACCCCGATGTCGGCGGGCCGGAACGGGCGGCCGACTGCGTCGGTGAGACCACAACGGGGAGAGGCCTTCCCGTCCGAGCGTGAGCCCGCGCCGGCGGAGGAGTTGAAGCCGCCTCGGCTGACCTTCGCTGGTTCGTGCTTGTGGTGTGGTGACCGCGGTTGTAGTTCGCGGGACTGCATCGACTTGCACGAGGTGTCGCAGTGGGCGGCATGTGAGGGCTGTGAGGGCACGGGGGAGCGGTTCGAATCTGGTACCCATCGTGGCTGCGACTGTGCGTATGGGCTGGCGCTTGTCGCGCCGGTGATCGAACGTCGGGTTGCGCTCACCGACCAGTTCGGTGTCCAGGTGCGCGGGCATTGGTCCCAGGGCTGGCACGACCAGGCTGTCACCGAAGCGCAGCGTCACACCGCCAGTCGCTACGCCATCGTCTCCGAGGAGTTCTTGCAGCGAGTCGATGATTCCGCCCCGCTCAAGGAATGCGACATCCACGCCCGCCCGCCTCGGGTGGAGGCTGTGAAGTCGTCGGTGCCGCAACTGGATCGGAGGCGGTCGCGGTGAACGGCGACGTGGACCGAACCAGCATGGACGCATCGGGTAGTGCGCGTCACTTGGGTCCGGGTACGCAGCTGAAAGCGCTTCTGAAGGAAAGGCATTGGCAGACGCATAGCGCGTTCCGGCGGGAGTACAACAAGGCTGCGGTGAAGGTCGATCGGAGCTTGGTGGGTCTGGCCCCCGGCAAGGCGCAGTTCTACAAATGGCTGGCCGGTGATCTGAAAGGGTTGCCGTATCCGGATCACTGCGCGGTCTTGGAAGCGATGCTGCCGGGCTACACGGTCGAGGAGATGTTCGCGCCGGCGGGCCCGCCGCGCACGGCACGACGGCTCGAGCAGGATCGACCAGCCACGGCCGCGCCTGCGTCGGCAGGAGACTCACGGCGGTCGTCTGGTGTCGCAGGTGTTCCGGACAGAGCCGATCGGGTCGTGGGGCATTCAGGTGAGTCAAATGAATCACGTGACCCGGTGGTCGGTTTCGAGCGGTCTCGGGTGCTCGCCGATGGTGTTCCATTTGGAACACCTGCGTCGAGGGTGCCCGCCGATGAGGATCGGGCGGAATTGGTTCAACCGCAACAGCGTTCGCAGGCCGAGGTTACGGCCGCGATCGATGCGCGGGTGCGGTCGCTGATGTCTTGGATCGGCGATACCGCTCCGATCAAGGAGCGCGACCTGCACGCGCGACCGTCGGAATCTCGGCCCGCGGCGCGGGACCGGCGGATGTCGCGGTAGGCGCACGCCACACATCGGGGGGCACACAGGCGCATGCGTGTGCGCCCCCTGAGCGCCAAGTGCTTCCACGTGCGCACTGCCGTACCCCCGCATCTCTGAGTTGTGCTGTAAGGCAGCAACTTTCGTTATCCATCGATTGAGAGGAACACCGTATGAACTCAAATAACGACATCCCCGGCGACCGGTACAAGGGTCTGTCCGGTGATGAGCGCGACGCGATGATCCGTGGCCTGCGCGGGCTCGGTGAGGACTACCGGCAGATCGCCACACGGCTCGGACTGACCGCCCGTCAGGTTGAAGCCGTGCTCAGAGAGATCGCCGCGCTCCGGGCGGCCGGCCACCCGGACGCCGAAATCGGCCAGCGGGTCGGCCTTCCGCGTTCAACCGTGCAACGACTGCGCGGCACGATCGAGCCGCGGTCGGATCTACGTAAGGCCACCGCACTGACCCTGCTGGCCCAGCATGGCGGAATCCAGCTGGATTTGCTCGGCTTGTTCCTTGAGTTGGAACGGCCGCACGTGTACGTCCTTGTCCGGCAGCTGCGCGAGGAAAAGCTTGTCCGACCGCTGGAACGGGTGCAGGCGGGGGCTAAATGGGTCGTTGCGACCCCGGCCACTGCATCACGATTTCTCGGCTGGTCGGTGCAGAATTGGCGGCCCTCCCTCGGGCGCGCCGAACATCATCGAGCGGTCGCACAGGCCCGGTTGATGCTCGTCGGCATGGACCTACAGGCGTGGGTATCGGAGCGGGAGCTATGGCACCGCGCCCAACGGTCCTCCTATCAATCACGTTCCAAGCGAACCGAATTCGCGACCGGCAGGGCCCATATCCATGACGGCTTGTTCTTCGGACAGTTCAGGGACGTGTCCGGCTGGTGGGCGGTGGAGGTCGAACTCACGCGCAAGTCCCCGATCGCGATGGATCGGGCACTGCTCGGCGCCATCCGCGCAACTCGGGATATGGAACCCGATGAATTGGTGGGCCTGCTGTATCTATGCCGCACCGCGCGCGTCAGCGACGGTGTGCACGCCGCTGTCGAGCGGCTACCGCCGGAAATCAAGAACCTCGACCTGGCCCTCGTCGTGCGCGACTTCGACGACGAATGGGGCCGCTATCTCGCTAGCGGTCTCACGAAACTCGCTGCCTCCCAACTCCGTACCCGAACCTTGAAGGACCTCTCATGATCAACCACTCGAAACTCACGCCCCGCTCCGTCCAGGCCCTCATCGGCCTCACCGAGATGCGCGGCATGCAAATGGACGTCCTCGCCGACTTCATGGGCATCGGCCGCGCCCAGGTCTACAACCTGGCCAACCAGCTATCCGCGGCCGACGCGGTGCAGCGAATCACTACCGTGCAGCGCGGCCCGAAATGGGTGGTGCCCACCCGTGCGGCGGCCGGTTGGGTCTTGGGCTGGCGGCCCGGTGAGTGGCGGCCTGAACCGAATTTCGCGGCGCATTGCCGCGCGGTCGCTCGAACACGTGTCGCGCTCGGTGCGTGTGCGACAGAGCAGTGGGTCTCTGACCGGATCCTGCGACACGACAACCCCGGCTCGGGCCTATACCCCTACGACGGGCAGCTGCTGCAACCGCATCGGGGCGCGGTGGCGGTGAAAGTGGATACCAGTCGGAACCTGACCGGTGCGCAGCTCGCGCGACGACTCAATGCCGTTGTGCGACAGGCGCACCACGACGAATGCGACGAGATCCTCTACGTCTGCGACGGCTACCTCGCCCCCGACACCATTGCGACAGTCGCGCGACAGACCCTGCCCGATATCCCCGGCCTGGTCTTTCGCGTGACCAGCCTCGACAAACTCGCCGCGACCGAGCGCATCCACTCCCGCGCCTCGGCAGGCCGAGGCGACAGCATGCGACAGCGTCCGACAGGTGGTGCGCACTGATGCGACAGCCCACCAACCGTATACGCACCATGCGACAGCCCAATGTCGCGCACTGCGACACCTCCTGCGCACCGTGCGACAGCTTGCGCGCACCCTGCGACAGCTCCAGCGCACGCTGCGACAGCGTGCGCACCAATCCCCACACCCCTTCTGCCCGAGGAGATTCCATGACCACCGACCGCTACCTTCAGGCCACCGACTGCGAAGCCGTGACCGGCATCCCTGCCGCCACTTGGCGCTACTGGGCATGGGCCGGAACCGGCCCGGAAAGCTTCAAGCTCGGGCGCCGGCGTGTCTGGCGCGAGAGCGTCATCCATGCGTGGATCGCCGAGCAGGAAGCCGCCACGAAGCGCGGCGGGACTGCGTAGCCATGTCCGGCAATCGGAATCCGCGGGCGGGTGTCGATGATCGCTGGTACAAGACCGTGATCGAGATCGATCCCGCCACAGGGGAGAAGAAGCGCAAGAGGGTCGAGTCCAAGAAGTTCGGGCGTGGGCAGCGCTGGCAGGCGCGATATGTGGATCCGAACGGCAAAGAGCGTTCCCGCTCGTTCGGTACGAAGCTCGCCGCGCAGAAGTTCCTCGACAGCGATGTCACGACGAAAGTTGTCACCGGGACGTGGGTGGACCCGGATCGCAGCGGCGTCCTATTTCGTGTCGTTGCAGAGAAGTGGTTCGCCACCAAGAAGTTGCGCAAGCCGAAGACCAAGGCCGGATACCGCTCATTGTTGGATCGAATCGTGTTGCCACGTTGGGGTTCGGTGCCACTGCGGGACATCGAATTCGAGGACATCCAGACCTGGGTGGTGGAACTGCTGGAGTCCGGGAGCTACCGCTTCAAGGGCCGTGGCTTGTCCGCGTCGCGGGTTATCCAGGCGTACCAGGTTCTCGACCAGGTATTGCGGTTCGCGATCAAGGGGCGGCGTCTTGCGGTCAATCCTGCCGAGGAGGTGGACTTGCCGACAGCCTCGCCCGCCGAAAAGCGATACCTGACACACGTGCAGGTGATGCGAACGGCGTTGGCCGCTGGCCGGTTTCGTCCGCTGGTGTTCACGTTGGCCTACACCGGAATCCGCTTCGGCGAAGCGGTAGCCCTGCGTGTCGCGTCGGTGGACTTGGACCGCCGGCGGATCTTCGTAGCGCGTTCGGCTACCGCGGTCACCGGTGAGGGTCTGGTGGAGACCGACACAAAGAACCACACGACTCGCTCGGTGCCGATACCGGCGTTCTTGGTCAAGGAGCTGACTAACTTGATTGCCGATCGTGATCCGGACGCGCGGGTGTTCGAAAGTCGGAAGGGCGGCCCACTGCCGCTCGGCGAATTTCGCTGGGCCTTCGATCACGCGGTCGAGGCGGCCGACGTGAGCGGCATTGTGCCGCACGGACTCCGGCATACCGCCGCCTCGCTGGCGATCAGTGGCGGCGCGAACATCAAGGTCGTACAGAGAATGCTCGGTCATAAGACTGCGACCCTGACGCTCGACCTGTATGGGCACCTCTTCGACGACGACCTCGGCCCGGTCGCCGACGCAATGAACGCTGGCGCGATGCTCGCTGCGGGCCATCTGCGGGCCGCGATCTTGGAAGCCAGTTTAAAAGGCGTGTCCGAGCGTGATTTACCAGCGGTTTTGTAGTGCCCCCGGACGGGCTCGAACCGTCACTTGGCGGATTTTAAGTCCGCTGCCTCTGCCAATTGGGCTACGGGGGCGTCTGGGTCAGACTACCGAGCCGTACGGTCGTGCTGGTAGCAGGTATTTGGGGGGCGGGTCAGGGGGTGGGGGCGATCATGATGGGGGTTTGGACGGAGAGCAGGAGGGATTGGCTGGTGGAGCCGAAGACCTTGCTGACGAAGCCGCCTCGGCCTCGGGTGCCCACCACCAGAAGCTGGGTGCTGGAGGAGAGTTCGAGGAGGGAGCGTTCGGGGCTGTCGTGGGAGGTTTCGCGGTCTATGCGGACGTTGGGGTAGCGCTCCTGCCAGCCGGCCAGGCTCTCGGCGAGGACGTAGTCGTCGAGGGCATCCATTTCGGGGTCGTCGGAGGCGCCTTCGGCGTGCAGGGCGATGACGGCCACGCCACGGACCGAGGCTTCGTCGAGGGCCGCCGCGATGGCGGGCTCGCTGATCTTGGTGCCGTCGACGCCGACCAGGATGGGGCGGGTGAGTAGATCGGGAGGTAGGGGGACGCCGTCTCGGACCACGACGAACGGGCAGTGGGAGCGGCGGGCGAGGACCGAGCTGACCGAGCCGAGCAGGGCCCGGCGCAGGGTGCCGCCGCCGCGGGCGCCGGCCACGACCATGCGGGCGTCGCGGGTGCGCTCGAGGAGGGTGGGGACCACGGCGCCGGCGCTCAATTCGGTGGTGACCGTGAGGCCGGGGGAGATCTTGGCGGCTTCTTCGGCGGCGGTTTCCAGCAGCCAGTTGCCGTGTTCCTCGAGCCGGGAGTAGTCCTCGGTGGTGATCGTGGTGCCCAGGCCCAGACCCTGGTCGGGGGTGATCTCGAGGACGCGCAGCAGGTGCAGGGGCGCGTGGTGCAGGGCGGCGGTGTGGGCCGCCCAGGCGACGGCCGAACCGGCCGATTCGTCCACGGCGACGATGACGGCTTCCCCTGTCGACATGCTGAGTCCTCTCCCATCGTGAATCACGCGGTGCGGCTGCGGGATAGCTGAGCGGTCGCTATCGACCCTACGCCGACGCGGGCCCGCCGCGGCCGAGCGGCACCGCGATCCGGGTCACGGGAATTCCGGCCAGGTCCCGGACCGGCGGCGCAACACACCCGCGGCCCCGCCGAGGGGTGTACGGGGACTCGGCTGGGCCGCGGGGCCGGGCTGCGAGCAGCCCATCCAGGCATCCTGGTACCTCAACCCACATTGAGGTCAAGGCCCGGGGGCGGACCGCCGGCTCGGCGGAAGTGCGTGAGGTTTTCGGCGAGGAAGTCATCCAGGGTGCGCGGCGCACACCCCAGTATCCGGGCCACCACGCCGGTGGGCCGCTCGGGGCGGGTCCGGGCCAGGAGCTGGATCTCGGTCACGTGGGCGGCCAGCCAATCGGGCAGATGCGCCTGCCGAATCAGGTTGTCGCGCAGTGCCTCCGGCGGTACATCGACATAGCGGATCGGACGGCCGAGCAAGCGGGACAGCCGCGCCGCGATCTCCGGATAGCCGAAGACCTCCGTGCCAGTGAGCGTGTGTACCTGCCCCCGGAGTTCGGGCCGGGTCAGCACCGCGGCCGCGACATCCCCGATGTCACGGCAGTCGACCCAGTTGCAGGCCGTATCGCCCATCGCGCCGACGATGACGCCTTCCGCCAACCCGGGCGCCAGCGTCCGCAGCTTCTGCATGAAGGCGTAGGGCCGCAGAATCGTATGCGCGACACCGGATCCGCGCAGATGCTCCTCGATGGCCCAGTGCCAGCGCGAGATCGCGACGGGGGAGTCCGGTTCGGCGGCGGGCGCGGACAGCTTCACGATGTGTTCCACACCGCTGCTCACCGCCAGGTCGATGGCACGCGTCTCGAACTCGACCTGCCGCGGGCCGTTCACCATGGTGAGGAACAGCTGTGACGCTCCGTCGAACGCCGCGCGCAGCGATTCCGGATCGGCGGCATCAACGGCCGCGAACTCCACGCCGCGCACCTCGCCGAGCCGATCTCGCAATCGCCCGGGGTCCCGGCTCAGGGCCCGGCACGGCACCCCGAGTTCTCGAAGCCCTTGCAGTGCAGCGCCTCCGGTCTCTCCGGACGCTCCCATCACCACGATCATTCCGATGTCCTTTCGCCTGCCGAGATCAGCCCCTTCAGCACGAGGTCGACGACCCGCTCGGCGTAGTCGTCGGACAGCGGCTCCCGGGTGAGCAGTTTGCGGAAATGAATTGGCGCCGTCAGTATTTCGAGCACCAGCCAGGGGTCCGGAGCCGTCTTCAGCTCACCGCGTCCGACAGCGCGATCGAGCATCACGCATGCGCCGTCCAGGCGAACCCGCCAGAATTCCGCGCGGGATTCCGCGAGTTCCGGGATGTCGCTCGCACTCGCCATGGCCCGCCCCAGCATCGTGCCGAGCGGCGAATCGACGATCGCCATCATGGATCGGTTGAACGCGATCAGGTCCGTGCGCAGAGATCCGGTGTCCGGCACGGGCAGGTTCTCCGCGCTGTGCTCCAGCATCGCGTCGAAGATCAGCCGCTCGCGGGTCTTCCAGCGCCGGTAGATCGAGCTCTCGTGCACGCCCGCCCGGGTGGCGACCGCGCCGATGCTCAGCTGGTCGAATCCATCGTCGGCCAGCACTTCCAAGGTCGCGTCCAGCACGGCCTGCCGGACGCGCGCGGAGCGGCCGCCTGTCCGGCGGCGAACTTCCGAATCGGTCACTCGGCAATATTAACGCAAGGAGTCTTGCATTAGATCTTGCCGAGGTCTACCGTTCCTAAACGCAATCATCTTTGCGTTAGTGGCAGGAGGATCGAATGGCGTTCCACTGGCAGATCGACCCGCAGGACCTTTTCGTCGAGCGATACCCGCAGATGGTGGGTACCGGCCTGCCGCAGGCCGACGTCGACATCACGCGGGCGGCCATCACGGACATGTGGCACGACGGCCCGGGCGGCTGGGTGCACGAATGGTCCACCCTGGCCGGGGGATACGCGGCCACCGGCCGGCACCGGCTCGCGGCGCTGGCCTACGGCTGGGCCAAGTTCCCCACCCTGGCCGACGAGTCCAAGTGCGCGGCGCTGTCCGATCAGGTTGATCAATACCTGCTCGCCGCACCGGATTTCGGGCTCGAGTTCTCCCGGCTGACCATCGAGGCTCCCTATCGCGGCATGCGGATCGACGTCCCGGTGCACCTGCTGACCCCGCCCGGCTGGTCGGCCGCCGACCCCGTTCTGCTGGCCTCCGGCGGCGTCGACTCCTGGAAGATCGACCTGCACTCGCTGTTCGCCGACCTGGCCCTGCGTACCGGAATGCGCGTGCTGGCTTTCGACATTCCGGGTACCGGCGAGACGCCCGTGCCCATGTCCGCCGCCAGCGGCTACGGCGTCGTCCGTGCGATCATCGACCGCGCCCGCACCCTCGGCACTGGCCGGGTCGTGCATCTGGGCATCTCCATGGGCGGCTGGTTCTCCGCCCGCTCCGGCCTGGCTGCCGAGGTGGACGCCGCCATCGTGCTGGGCGGCCCGATCGAGCGCGCCTTCGACCCGGACCGCACCTGGGCCTACGGCATGCGCGGAATCATCGGCAACGCACTGGGATTCGACGCCGAGCCCGCCGATACCGAACTCGCGCAGCGCATGTCCGAATTCACGCTGCGTAAGTGGCTGGACCGGGACTGGAACGCGCCCATGCTCGTGCTCAACGGCGCGGACGACGTGCACATCCCGGCCGCCGACACCCTGGTCTTCGAGGGCCGCCGCGACACCGAGGTGCACCTGCTCCCGGACACCGGGCACTGTGCGATCACCAAACTGCCGGAGGCGAACCGGATCATGGTCGATTGGCTGGTCTCGACCGCCGCCTGGTGACCGGGCTGGCGGCTCACGGCCGCTCGGCCCCCTCCGGCCACACCACCGTCACGGGCATGTCCCGCGCGCGGGCGGTCGACACCACATCGGCCGTGCCGCCGAAGCCGCGCGCGGGCAGTCCGTCCCACACCGCCAGCAGCTCGCCGGCCTCGTCGAGCATGCGCAGGCTGCCGGCCTGGTGCGCCTCGGGATTCGATTCCTCGCGGTCCAGTTCGATGACCCGGTCGGCGGCGGTGAGGAGATGGTCGTAGACCGGGTGATGGAACGCGGGCAGGCTCGCCCGGTACCGCCGGGCCGGGACGACCGCGATCAGTACCCCGCCCGCATCCAGGATCGCCTGCGCGAAGAGCGCATCCGGCCCGTCGGCCAGGCAGCTCACCCCGACCGGGGGCGGGCCGCCGGGCCGGATGCGCAGCGCCACCTCCAGTCGCAGCGCCCGATCCACCAGGGCGAGCGTGGTCGCGGGCAGCCCGCGATGCCCAGTGATGGCGACGCTCGTCATTGGTCGTCTCGTCCGTAGAGGGTCGCGAGGGCGTCGTCGAGTGCCCTCGCCTCGACGGTACGCGCGGGCAGATCGGCGCGGAATGCCCTGGCCAGGCGGGTGATTCGCTCACTGTGGTAGGTGAGACCGACCAGCAGCGCCTCGGCCGCCAGCGCGCAGCCCGCCTCGATGTCGCCGCTGCGCGCCAGCACCTGGGCGTGCTCGACCTTGGCCAGTGCGCGTGGCTTCTCGGCGGTCAACGCGGAGTCCGCGTTCTCGAAGGCGAGGTGTGCCGCGCGATTGTCGCCCAGCCGGGTCAGCGCGCTGGCCTGATACCGCGCCGCCTTGGGCCCGTCGAAGACGAACACCCACGGCCACTGTGGTTCTCCACGCTGCCGATCCACCAGCCGCTCGGCCCGCCGCAACGCTGCCAGCGCACCGCCGCGATCCCCGGTCGCGGCGCAGGCGACGGCCAGCAGCGACGACATCCATGCCCCGGCGCTGTCGGGCGCCTCGCGCCCCAGTTGCGCGGCGGCCGTGCGCAACAGGGTCAAACCCGCTCGGGCATCACCCATTTCGACCGCGTAGTGGCCGAAGCTGGCGGTCATGTACGAGACCAGCAGCGGATGATGCGTGCGCTCGGCATGGCGGATCGCCTCCACGTAGCGCCGCCGCGCTGCCGCGTCGTCACCGCGGTCGGCCGCCAGCCACGCTGCCAGCCCGGCGATTTCGGACAGCGCCCGGAAGCCGCCGGAGGTGCGCAGCCGATCCCGCACCACCCCCGCCACCAGATCGAGGTGCGCGTCCACCACCGGCGCCAGCCGATCCGAGGGCACCGAGGATTCCATCCGCCGATAGTTGGCGGTCGGTCCGGCCATGGTGTCGATGAGCTCGGATTCGGTGGGCGCGGAGTTCGACAGCACCACGTTCGTGGTCACCACCAGCGCGCTGGACAGGAATTGCTTGCGGTTCACGGGCTCGTCATCCGCCGCGCGATGCGGCGTGCTGAAGCCGAGTTCGGCATCGGTCGCCACGTTCAGGACCGCACGCAGTGCGGATCGGTAATGCCTTCTGGGCCACGTCGTTTCGCCTCGCTCCCACTTGCCGACGTGCCGTTCGTCGACGGCCCCGCGCTTGCTGGTGGCCCGGAAGACCTGGTCGTTGACGGCGTCGGCCAGCTCCCGGCGAGTCATCGATTGTCCCGGCGCTCCGGGTGATTCCATGCGCAGCCGAGCCTCGATGAGCAGCTCGTTCCGTCCGGTCACGGCATGCGGCCTCTCTGCTGGACCTCTCCCGAGAATAGGCTTTCCACAGATTTGCCGTGCCGCCATGACCCTCATTTGCCCCGTACTTTCCCCACCGCACGCCATCGATCAATCGCCTCCGGCGGACCAACGTTGAAGTCGGCACAGTCGCCGGCAGCGAAAACCCCTGAGGGATAGCCATGACATCGGAACCCAGTGCGATCGGATGGTTGCGGAGCGACATATCCGGCGAACGTCTGCAATGGGATGAGGCCCGGATACGCGGATTGGCCCACCGGCTCGGCTACGACCTGCGCAGAACGGTGGTGTTCGGACCGCGGACCGACCGGCCGGTGCAACGGCTCCGCATGCTGGTCTCGCGGCTCGACCTGGAGGCCGTCATCGTGCCCAGCGTCGATCATTTCGAAGGAGGTTGCGTACCTGCCGATCTGGTGGCCGTCGCCGACATCATCACGGTGAACCCCGAGAACACCTACGCCCGCTATGCCACGGGGCAGGTCCCGGAACGCTACGAGGCGTAGCGAGTCCCGGGCATAGCGGACGATTCGCCTCCCGCACGGCCGTGATCAATCCACCCGCACGGCCAAGGTCGCCACCACGGCATCGGTGCGGGCGCGCAGTGCGGCGGTGAGTACCGGCCCGCGCGGATTGTGCAGCAGCCGATGCCACCAGCGGCGCGTCTCGACCTGGGTGAGCAGCACCGTCACCTGGTGGCCCTTGGCCGTCTGCTTGCGCACATATCCGACCAGCGTGGCCACCAGGCTGCGGTTCGGAGCGGGCAGCACCATGAGCGGCACGCCCGGATCCCACTTCTTCCATTGCGCCCCAAGATGTTTCGCCGAGTCCGGTTCGATGGCCACGGCCATCGCCACCACCTCGCCGTCCAGTCGCAGCGCGGTGGT
This sequence comes from Nocardia sp. NPDC004711, assembly GCF_053601595.1. Lineage (NCBI taxonomy): Bacteria > Bacillati > Actinomycetota > Actinomycetes > Mycobacteriales > Nocardiaceae > Nocardia > Nocardia sp. NPDC004711. The sequence continues at coordinate 13,686 of NZ_JBSGCB010000025.1, forward strand.
CAGGGCCTGTTCGGTGAGCGCGCTGACGGCCACCACCGGCACCACGATGAGGCTGGTCTTCGTGCCGGGCGCCGGCGCGGGCGGAATCCGGCCCAGCCCCAGCACCTTCGCGACCTGTGCGTAGTAGTCCTCGGTGCGCGCGAACAGCAGCACCAGGGCGGGGATGATGATCAACAGCAGCCACGCGCCCTCACGGAACTTCTCCAGCATCAGCACCACCCCGGCGACAGCGGTGAGCACCGCGCCGAAACCATTGAGCAGCGCGCGCGGCAGCCAGCCCGGCCCGCGCACCTCCCGCCAGTGCCGCACCAGACCGATCTGGCTGATGGTGAACCCGATGAACACGCCGATCGCGAACACCGGCAGCAGCCGATGCGTGTCCGCCCTCACGATGAGCAGCACGATCGCCGCCAGGATCGCCAGCGCGCCCACGCCGTACCGGAACACCGGCCGCTCCGACCGCATGGCGAAGGCGTGCGCCACCCGGTGGTCCTTGGCCAGCAGCGACAGCAGCACCGGCAGCCCGCCGAAACTGGTGTTGGCGGCCAGCACCAGCACCACGGTCACCGCGATATTGGTCAGATAGAACATCCAGCCGGTGCCGAACGCGGCCGCCGAGAGCTGCGCCAGAATCGTCACGTCCCCGCGCGGCACCATGTGGTACTGCCGGATGAGCATCGACAGCCCGATCAGCATGATCCCCAGCAGCGCGCCCAGCGCCATCTCGGTGTGCTGGGCGCGTTTCACCGCGGGCGTGCGGAAGGCGGGCACCGCGTTGGCGATGGCCTCGACACCGGTCAGCGCCGAGCAGCCGGCCGAGAACGCCTTGAGCAGCAACAGGATTCCCACCGACTCGACCGGTTCCACCGGACCCAGGTCGGTGCCGATGACCGCGACCGGATCGTGGTGCACGAAGCCGCCGGCGATGACCGCGAAGATGGCCAGTATGAACACGATGGTCGGCCCCATCAGCACCTTGGCCGATTCCGCGATGCCGATCAGGTTCAGCACCGTCAGCACCACCAGCCCGAGCAGCGTCACCAGCAGCAGATGATCCGCCAGGGCGGGGAAGGCGCTGGCCAGGCTGGCCGCGCCCGCCGCCAGGCTGACCGCCACGGTCAGCACGTAGTCGACGACCAGGCTGGCCGCCGCCAGCAGCGCGGCCCCGCGCCCGAGATCCTTCTTGGCCACCGCGTACGCCCCGCCGCCATCCGGGTGCACCGCAATGACCTGGCGATACGACAGCACCAGCACGAGCAGCAGCGCCGTGATGGCCAGCGACACCGGCAGCGTCCACGACACCGCCCCGATCCCGGCCGGAATCAGCGCCAGCACAATGGCTTCCGGGCCATAGGCCACGCTCGACAGGGCGTCCAGCGACAGCGCCGCCAGCCCGCCCAGCGCGGTCAGCCGATAGGCGTCGCCGCGCTGATCGCGGCGCAGCCGCCGGTCGACGGTCAGCGGATGCTTCTTCGGAGTCTCGAGTGTCTCGACCACGGCCCTCATTGAACGCGGCCGCCGCCCGGACCTCGCGGTATGACACCGCCTTCCGGCGTATTTTTGCGCGGACCGGTGAGCGGCGTCAGCGCCGGGTGAGCGGCGGGCGCAGGCCCAGGTGTTCGCGCAGGGTGACGCCGGTGTAGGCGGTCCGATACGAACCGCGTTCCTGGAGTTCGGGGATCAGCAGGTCCACGATCTCGTCCAGGCCGGCCGGAACCCGCCACGGGGTGATGTTGAAGCCGTGGCTCGCGCCGTGCCGCACCCAGCGGGTGAGCTCATCGGCGACCTGCCCCGGCGTGCCCGCGAAACCGAAACGGGCCGTGGTCTCGACGGCCACCTGTCGCAGCGTCAGCCCCTTCGACTCGGCCAGCGCCCGCCACTGCGCCACGATCGCCGCGCGGTCCTGGCCGTCCCGCTGCGCGCCGCGGGTGGACGAAATCACCGACGGCGCCGGATCTTCGGCGGGCAGCGGGCCGTCCGGATCCAGGTGCGACAGATCCCGTCCCCACACCTGCCCCGCCAGCGAGAGCGCCGTCGCGCCGGTGATCTGCTGCTCCAGCACCCAGCGCCGCTTCTCCTCGACCTCGGCGGCGGTCTCGGCCAGCACGATCTGGGTGCCGGGCAGAATCCGGATATCGTCGGCGGGCCGCCCCGCCGCGACGAGCCGGGCACGAATATCGTTCGCGAATTCGAGGGCCGGATCGAAATCGGTGCCGAAGGGGGAGAAGATGACCTCCGCCTGCGCGGCCGCGAAATCGCGACCGGCGGGGGAGACGCCCGCCTGGAAGATCACCGGATGACCTTGCGGACTCCGCGGCACCGTCGGGGTGATCGCGACCTTGAATTGCGCGCTGTCGCGTTCGACCACGCGCACCGCACCGGGCTGCAGCCAGCTCTCGTGCTCGCGGGTCGAGGCAATGGCATTGCCGGACCAGGCATCCCAGATCTCCCGTGCCAGGCTCAGGAGTTCGGCGGCGCGCTCGTAGCGCTGGGTGTGATCCAGGAATCCGCCGCGCCGGAAATTCTCACCGGTCCAGGCATTGTCGGTGGTCACCACATTCCATCCCGCGCGCCCGCCCGACAGCACATCCAGGCTCGCCAGCCGGCGCGCCAGATCGGCGGGCTCGTTGTAGGTGGCGTTCTGCGTGGCCACCAGGCCGATTCGCGTGGTGATGCCCGCCAGCGCCGCCAATTGCGTGATGGCGTCGGGCCGTCCGGCGATATCGGTGTCCAGCAGCTGCCCGTCCTGTTCGCGCAGGCGCAGGCCCTCACCCAGGAAGAAGGCGTCGAACAGGCCGCGCTCGGCGGTGGTGGCGACCCGGCGGAAGGTCTCGAAGTCGATCTGCGAACCGCTGCTCGGATCCGCCCAGATGGTGTGGTGATTGACGCCCTGGAAGAAGACCCCGAAATGCACCTGGGCGTCGGGGAAGGGGACCTCGGTCATCGGGCGAGCTCCTTGACGTAGCGGTTGGCGGGGCGGGCCAGGCCCAGATTCGCGCGCAGCGTCGAACCGGGGACCGGGCGATGAGCGAGACCCGCGCGCAGCAGGGCGGGGAGGACGTAGCGGGCGAGGACCGGAAGGTCCTCGTCGATGACGGCCGGATGCAGGCGGACGCCGTCGGCGATCGGGGCCAGCTCGGTGAGCCGGGCGGTCAGCTCGGCGTGCGAGCCCGAAAAGAACAGTCGCCCAGTGGATCCGGGGTCGCCGTGACTGTCCAGATCCGTGCGGCGTTCGGCGGCGGTCGCGGTCGGCGTGTCCAGGATGACCTCGATATCCACGAGTACGCGCGAAACCCCTTCCGCCCGGGCGTGCTCGATCGCCTCGTGAATCTCGGGCAGCGTGGTTCCGCTCACCAGTGCCACGTCGATGCCCTCGGTTCCCGCTGCGCCGTAACCGAATACGACGACCTGCCCCTGCGGCGGCCGGGGCACGATGGCCGGGCCCTTCACCGAGAAGGTCTCGCCGATGAAATCGATGTAGTGCAGCTTGTCGCGGTCCAGGAACTTCCCGGCCGCGTAGTCGCGGACGACCGCGTCGTCCTCCCACGAATCCCACAGTCGCCGTGCGACTTCGACGGCATCGACGCGCTCGCGCCGGATCTCGGCCGGGGTCTCGCGGGCGGTGGCTCCCCAGGCCCGGGCCGCGCCCGGCTCGTCGACGGCCAGCCAGCCGGCCCGGCCGCGCGCGGCATAGTCCAGCGAGGCCAGCTGCGACGACAGGTGGAACGGCTCCGCGTAGGTCGCCGCCGACACCGGGACCAGGCCGAGGGTGCTGGTGGTGGCCGCGACGAAGGCCGCGCGGGTGGTGGCATCGAGCCGCCCGCCCGGACCGGGGCCGGGGTTCAGGGCATCGTCGAAGGTCGCGAACGTGAAGCCCGCGTTCTCCGCCGCCTGGACCCGGGTGCGCACGGTCTGTGGATGCAATAGACGGTCTGGTTCGTGTCCGGCTCGATGCCACGCGGCGGGGTGGTGACCCTCCCCGTCGAGTTCGATTCCCAACGCGAACAGGCCCGTTCGGTACTCGCTCTCGCTCGCCATGGGTTGGACGATTGTCGAACCGTGCTCGTCCGGCCATGGTTGCCGTCACGGTGATCCGAACCCGCGCCGATTCGGCGGTGATCCGGTTCACAGCAACACATCTTGCACATACCCCTGGGGGGTATTAATTTGATCTTTCGTAAGGCACCGAAGCAGTTGAGAGGGAAGAGAAATGACCACCCAGGCGCACACCGGACACCACGACCACGCGGCGCACGGCGATCACGCCGCGCATGCTCACCACGCGGCCCCGGTCGACCACACTGCTCACGCCCACCATGCCGATCACGCGGCCCACGCCGGGCACGGCGATCACGCGGCTCATACGGCCCACGAGGCGCCCGGCGCTCACGGTGGGCACGCCCACGGCGGCCACGACGGCGGCCTGCCGGGCGGACTCCAGATCACCCAGGACGGTTACACCCTCGACCTCGCCGAAAAGGTCGTAACCGCAGGCGAAATCGAGTTCCGGTTCCGCATCCTGGGCCCGGACGGCCTGCCCGTCCACGACTTCGACGCCATCCACGACAAGGAACTGCACCTGATCGTCGTGCAGCGCGAGCTGACCGGCTTCTGGCACGTGCACCCGGAGCGGCAGGCCGACGGCACCTGGACCGTCCGGCTGAACCTGCCCGAGGCGGGCGCCTACCGCGCCTTCACCGATATCGCGCCGCGCGCCCTCGGCAAGACCATCACGCTGGGAGCCGATTTCGGCATCGCGGGCGACTACCGGCCCGGCACCGCGCCGGAACCGCAGCGCACCATCACCGTCGACGGCTACGAGGTCACCCTGGACGGCGATCTGGTTCCCGGCGAGGGCCACCTGCTCACCCTCACCGTGCGCAAGGACGGCGCGCCCGTCACCGATCTGCAGCCCTACCTGGCGGCCTACGGCCATCTGGTGATCCTGCGCGCCGGCGATCTGGCCTACGTCCATGTGCACCCGAACGGTGAGCCCGGCGATGGCGTCACCGCGCCCGGCCCCGACATCGCCTTCCACACCGCCGTTCCCGGCCGCGGCACCTACCGGCTGTTCCTCGACTTCAAGCACGCCGGGAAGGTCCGCACCGCCGCCTTCACCCTGCCCACCGTCTGACCACATCCGCCCGGATCGGAGAAGCCATGTGCAACTGCCGATGTCCCCGGAGCAGGACAACCGAACAACGCGGTCCGCAGCGCGGACGACACGCGGAAGGGCATCCGAATGGCTGCCCTTCTTGCTGTCTGCCCAGGTAGAAGTGCCCTCGCGGTCTCTCACAGGGAACTCCCAGCCGACCTGAAGCTCGGTTCAAAACCCGCCGCCTAGGCTCCGCGAGGTCAATCGGAATCTGGGAACACAGGAAGGCGGGTGGCATGTCGACCATCACCAGCGTCGCGGGCGATGCGGCCTCCTCCGGAGGCGGCGACGCCTCCATCGGGGAGGACAACGCAGCCTTGTCGGAGGGTAGGCGCGCGTCGCGGTGGGCGACGCTGCTCACCCCGCCCGGGCAGCCGCGCTGGGAGCGACCGGCCACCCTGGCGCTGCTGATCGCCACGGCCGCCGTCTACCTGTGGGGCCTCGGCGGCGCGGGCTGGGGCAACGGCTACTACGCCGCCGCCGTGCAGTCCGGCACCCAGAGCTGGAAGGCCCTGCTGTTCGCGTCGCTGGACCCGCAGAACTCCATCACCGTCGACAAACCGCCCGCCGCCATGTGGGTGATGGGCCTGTCCGGCCGCATCTTCGGCTTCAACTCCTGGTCCATGTTCGCGCCCCAGGCCCTCATGGGCGTGGCCGCGGTGGCGCTGCTCATCGCCGCGGTGCGGCGCTGGGCCGGACCGGCGGCCGGCCTCATCGCGGGCGCGGCGCTCGCGGTGACCCCGGTGGCGGCCATGATGTTCCGCTTCAACAACCCCGACGCCCTCATGCTCCTGCTGCTGGTGGCCGCCGCGTACTGCACGGTGCGGGCCATCGACGCCCGCGGCGAACGCTTCTGGTCCGGCAGCACCGGCTGGCTGGTCGGCGCGGGTGTGCTCATGGGGTTCGGCTTCCTCGCCAAGATGATGCAGGCATTCCTGGTGCTGCCCGGCCTCGCGCTGGTGGTGCTGGTGGCCGGCGCGGGCGGATGGCGCACGCGCATCACGCAATTGGCGTCCGCGGGCGTGGCCCTGGTGCTGTCCGCGGGCTGGTATGTGGCGCTGGTCGAACTGTGGCCCGCCGGATCCCGGCCCTACATCGGCGGTTCCACCAGCAACAGCCTCTGGGAACTGGCCGTCGACTACAACGGCCTCGGCCGGGTGCTGGGTAACAAGAACGGCGGCGGCCACCGGCCCACGCCGCCCCCGATGCCGACACCGGATCCGGCCCAGCATGCCGACCCGTCCCAGATGCACGGCGGCTTCGGCGGTTTCGGTTCGCAGCCCGGCCTCACCCGCCTGTTCAGCGGTGAGCTCGCCACCGAATTCTCGTGGCTGCTGCCCGCCGCGCTGATCGCGCTGATCGCCGGACTGTGGCTGACCCGCCGGCTGCCGCGCACCGATCGCGTGCGCGCCGGCCTGCTGCTGTGGGGTGGCTGGCTGCTGGTCACCGCGGCTGTGCTCAGCTACATGAGCCGCAGCTTCCACTCGTACTACGCCATGGAACTGGTGCCGGCGATGGCTGCGCTGATCGGCATCGGTGCGACCCAATTGTGGCAGCGCCGTGCACATCTCGCGGCCCGCGGCACCCTCGCGGTCATGTCGCTCGCCACCGGCGGGTGGTCGTTCGTGCTGCTGCACCGCACCCCCGAATGGCTGCCGTGGCTGCGCTGGACGCTGGTGGCGCTGTCGGTGGTCGCCGCGGCCGTGCTGCTGATCGCCCCGAAGCTGCCGCGCTTCACGCTCGCCATCGGCGTCTTCGCCCTGCTCGCCGGTCTGCTCGGTCCCACCGTCTACACCCTCGAGACCGTCGCCCAGGTGCACAATGGCGGCAGCCCGACCGCCGGTCCGCCCCGCAGCGAACACGGCGGCGGCCCCGGCCAGCGCGGCGGCGTGGCCGACCCGCAGATCGCCGGCCTCATCGCGGGCAGTGACACCCGTTGGGCCGCAGCGGCTATCGGCGCTCAGGACGTCAGCTCGCTCGAATTGAGCACGGGCAAGGCGCTGCTCGCGGTCGGTGGCTTCAGCGGTCGCGACGATTCACCGACGCTGGCCCAGTTCCAGCAGTATGTCGCCGACCACCAGATCGGCTACCTGCTGGTGCGTCAGCGCGAGGAATCCGGACAGGACAACAACTCTCGGGGTGGCCAGCCGAATGCCGGTCAGCCGAGCAACCCGCAGCCCGGCCACAACCACTCCGGCGCGGGCCGCGACCCCCAGCCGGGCGGTGCCGACCCCCAGCCGGCCCAGGGCGGCAACGCGCCGCAGTCCGGCCCGGGAAATTCGGATTCGGATCAGTCCACCTCCGCCCAGATCACCGCCTGGGTGAAGGCGAACTACCCGGTCACCATGATGGGCAGCGTGGAGGTCTACAACCTCAACCCCTGACCCGGGACAGCATCCACGGGCATGCACCGGTGCGGGCACCAGTGCATGCCCGTCGTATTCGCGCCCGGTGGAACGAATTCGGGCCGGGGACCGACCATTTCGGTGAGAGGAATTCGGCGGATGCGAGGGGCGGGGCGGCCGTGGATGGCTACAGTGACGGGCGACAGCTGGGGCCGGGTGGGAGGTCGGCGATGGGCGAGGTGCGCGCGCAGGTGGGGGTGCTCGGCCCGGTGCAGCTGACCATCGACGGGGTGTCCCAGCCGCTGGGCGGGCCCAAACAGCGCGCCGTGCTCGCCTACCTGGCGATCAATGCCAACCGTCCCGTATCCGTCGAGGCCCTCGCCAGCGCGGTCTGGGAGGACAATCCGCCGCCCGACGTACGCGTCAGCCTGCACGCCATCATCTCCAATCTGCGCAAGCCGCTGCGCGACGGCGGCATCGACGCCCGGAACATGCTGCAGCACATGGGCACCGGCTATCGCATCGTGCTCGCGGACCCGGCCTGCGATGTCTTCCGCTTCCGGGCCCGCCGCGAGAACGGCCTGCGCGCCCTCGCCGCCGGACGGTTCGCCGCCGCCACCGCCGCCCTCTCCGACGCGCTCGCCCAGTGGCGCGGACCGGTCCTGTCCGATCTGCGCGGACTCGGCTTCGCCGACGCCTACGCTGTCGCCCTCGACGACGAGCGCATCGGCGTCATCGAGGCTCGCGCCGAGGCCGATATCGCCCAGGGCCGCGCCGAGGGCGTGGTCTCCGAGCTGGCCCTGCTGGTGCGTGATCATCCCCTGCGGGAATCGCTCTGGGAGCAGCTGATCACCGCGCTCTACCTGACCGGCAGGCAGTCCGACGCGCTCGAGGCGGCCCGCCGGCTGCGCGGCATCCTCGCCGAGGAACTCGGCATCGATCCGGGGCATCGCATCCGGGAGCTGGAGTCGCGCATCCTCCGCCAGGATCAGCTCAGTGTGCCGGCGGTCGCGGCGGCCTCGGCCACCCGCGCCACCACCATCGTGGACCGCAGCTGGCACGAGCCACAGGCGCTGCTGCGCGACCGCTCCGGGAACGTCTTCCCGGTGATCGGCTCCACGACCCGCATCGGCCGCCTGTCCGACAATGACATCGCGCTCGCCGACGGCCGGGTCAGCCGCCACCACGCGCTGCTCATCGACAACGGGCACACCTGGGTGATCAAGGACCTGCACTCCTCCAACGGCGTCTATGTCGATGGCGCACGGGTTGCCGACAGCGGATTATTGTCCGATGGAGCGGTGTTGCGCATCGGCGATACCGAACTGGTCTTCCTGCTGGTTCGCGACGAGGACAACGCCGGCTGAACAGCAGTGAATGCCACGTAACAGATCCGCGACGTCCGGAGCCAATGATTAACTGACCCTTCATTACTGATCCCCCTCACCGCCACGAACCCCCAAGCTCGGTCGGCGATCCTCAACGGTAGCCGTTCCTATGCTCACAGGGGTTGCCATGGATCGGAGGCGTTTTCTGAAGCACGCCGCGCAGCTGGGTGGTGCGGCCGGAGCCATGTCGATGCTCCCGCCGAGCCTGGTGCAGGCCTGGGCCGAACCGGCCCCGCCCGGCGGCTGGGACCGGATCGAGCACGTGGTCATCCTCATGCAGGAGAACCGCTCCTTCGACCACTACTACGGCTCCATGGCCGGCGTGCGCGGCTACGCCGATCTCAATGCGCTACAACTGTCCACCGGACGCTCGGTTTTCCACCAGCCCGACGGCGGCCGGGTGGTGCTGCCGTACCCCACCACGCTGCAGAACATCGACGGCACCGATCACGGAACCCGCACCGGCCATGACGCTTTCGCCTTCGGCCGGCACGACGGCTGGATCCCCGCCAAGGGCGAGGGCACCATGGTCGGCTACGACCGCGACAGCCTGGGCTTCTACTACCAGCTGGCCGAGGCGTTCACCCTGTGCGACGGCTACCACTGCTCGGTGAACGGGCCTACCGACCCCAATCGCATGTACCTGTTCACCGGCACCGTGGAAAACCCGCTGGCCCTGGACAATTTCGCGGAGTCCCTGCAGGTCTCGCTGTTCGCCGATGATCTGAAACTGCGCTGGATGCGCAGCCTGCCGGTCGCCGGGATCGTGGACGCCGTACTGGGGATGGTGCACGGACTGACCAGCGCCCTCCCGCACTCGGTCGCCGAATCGCTGGCCGGGCTGGTCGCGCCGCGGACCGGCAATCTGTTCCTCTACGACGCGCTGCTCGGCCCCGACGCCGGACGCTACGTCAACGACATCATCTTCGGCCTGCCCTGGACCACCTACGCCGAACGACTCCAGGAGCGCGGCATCGGCTGGCGCGTCTACCAGGAGTGGGACAACTACACCGACAATGCGCTCGAGTTCTTCCTGCCCTTCCGCGAGGCCGCGCGGGCGGCGCTGAAGTACACCAACGGCGGGCGCGGGGTCGCCTTCGAGAACTTCTTCCGCTATTACGCGGACCTGCAACGGGATCCGAGCCTCGAACCCGCCTACGCCGCCGACCTGAAGCGGGGCCTGGACGAGCTGTCGGCGGGGCAGCGGGCGCTGGTGGAGCAGGGGCTGCTGCGGGCGCGCACCGGCACGCTCGTGGAATCCTTCCGCACCGACGTGGCGACCGGACAATTGCCGACGGTGTCCTGGATCGTCGCGCCCTACGTCGACTGCGAGCATCCGGTCATGGGCCCGCGCAATGGGCAGGCCATGGTGCGCGGGGTGCTGGAGGCGCTCGCCGAACACCCGCACGTCTGGAACAAGACGGTATTCATCCTCAACTACGACGAGAACGACGGGTACTTCGACCACATCCCGCCGCCGGCGCCGCCGCCGGGCGCGGCCGGTGAATACTTCGGCCGCCACAATGTCGGCCTGGGCGCGCGGACACCCGCGATCATCGTGTCGCCGTGGAGCAAACAGGCCGTCTGCTCCGAATTGTTCGACCACACCTCGGTGCTGAAGTTCCTGGAGCGGGTCACCGGTGTCGCCGAACCGAATATCAGCCCGTGGCGGCGGGCGGGGTGCGGCGACCTGTCCTCGCTGTTCGACTTCGGCGCGCGCCGCACCCTCATCCTGCCCACCGCCGCCCCGCGCGCCGAGCAGACGATGTCCGGTGTCGCGCAACCGCTTCCGTTCGTGCAGCGCCTGCCGAAGCAGCAGAGCGGCAGCAAGGCGCGGGTACCGCTGCCGTACCGGATGCAGGCCCGGTGCGCGCCCAACGGGCAGGGCGGGATCACCGTCGCCATCGACAACGGCGGCCCCGGCGCCGCGCACTGCCGGGTGCATCCGAACGCCTTCGCCGCGGACTTCACGCCGACCCGGTTCGACATCCCCGGCGGCGGCGCTGTCGCACAGGACTTTCCGGCGGTGAACGGACGCTACGACTATTCGGTGTACGGCCCCGACGGCTTCCAGCGCCGCTTCGCCGGCGATCTCACCGGTCCGTGCGGCGCGCTGCGGGTCACCGCCGCCGCGGCCGCCTCCGGCAGGCGCAAGCTCTCCTGGGTATTCGAAAATGGCGGGACGCACCGTGTTTCGGTCGCGGTGGTCTCCAATGCCTACCGTAACGACGGGCCCTGGACCATCGAGATCGCGGCGGGCGGGACCGAACGGCGCGAGATGTCCTGTGACGCCGACGCCGAGGGCGCGGGCTGGTACGACTTCTCGGTGACGGCCGCCGCCGATGCCGGATTCTGGTGCCGGGCACGCGGATTCGTGGAAACGGGAGCCGCCGGACGGACCGCCGACGACGCGGCGCCCTTCGACCGGCTGCTGCTCGACCGGTCCCTCTACGAGCCCGGCCGGGATCTGGTCGTCAGCTACGGCCTCGCGGGTGCGGTGGCCGGGCATCGCCTCGCCGTCTACTCCGATCCCGGTGGCCTGGCCACCACGGTGCCCGCCACGCCCGCGCTGCGCACTCTCACGCTGGGGAACGGGGTGACGCGGGATCAGGTGGTCCTGCCGGTCATCGCCCAGCCGGGCGCGGCCGATGCCGCGGTCGCTCCGGTAGCGGGCCTGCGGCAGGTCGGCGCGGCCGTGGTCCCGGCCGACGCGGCCCTGCGGCCGGGTCCGCTGCCGACGGGCTCCTACCTGCTGCATCACCTGGATGACGCGGGCCGGCCGCTGGCCCATCCGGTGCGCTTCCGAGTGCTCTGATCCCGACTGCCTGGTACAGCGGGACAGTTATGCAGCAGGTTCTAGACATATCGTGAGTTTTGTCTTACCGTCGGTTCATGAGTTCAACGGCGTCTCATGCGGTGCGATTCGAACTGCGCTCCGGCGAAACCTGGCGCGACCCGTATCCCATGTATTCCCAGCTGCGCGACCACGATCCGGTCCACCGGGCCGTCCCGGAGGGCCGCGAATCCGACGACTTCTACGTCCTGTCCCGGCACACGGACGTGTACGCGGCCGCCCGCGACCCCGAGACCTTCTCCTCGGCCTCCGGCCTGACCGTCGACTACGTCGACCTGCTGGCCGCCGGATTCGGCGCCGCCAAGCCGTTCGTCTTCATGGACCCGCCCGACCACACCGATTTCCGCCGCCGGGTATCGCCGGGATTCACACCCCGGCAGGTCAATTCGGTCGAACCCGAGGTGCGCGCCTTCGTCATCGAGCGCATCGAGGGCCTGCGGGCCGCGGGCTCCGGCGATATCGTCAAGGACCTGTTCAAGCCCCTGCCCACCATGGTGGTGGCGCACTATCTCGGTGTGCCGGAACAGGATCGGGGCAAGTTCGACGCGTGGACCGAGAACATCGTCGGCGGCGCGGTCGAGGGTGCGGGGCTGGCCGCGGGCGACCAGAACGCCTTCACCGCGGTCGGTGAAATGGTCGGCTACTTCAGCGAACTCATCGACCGGCGGCGCAAGGAACCCGGCGACGACACCATCTCGCACCTGCTGGCCTCCGGGCTCGGCGCGGACGGCGACAACGAGGGCCTGCTGGCCATGCTCGGCTTCGCCTTCACCATGATCACCGGCGGCAACGACACCACCACCGGAAACCTCGGCGGCGCGGTGCAACTGCTCACCGCCTTCCCCGACCAGCGCCGCCTGCTGGTGGAGAATCCGGCGCTCATCCCCGACGCCGTCGAGGAATTCCTCCGCATGACCTCCCCGGTCCAGGGCCTGGCGCGGACCGCCACCCGCGATGTGGAGCTGCACGGCGTCACCATCCCCGCGGGCCGCCGCGTGCTGCTGCTCTACGGGTCGGCCAACCGCGACGAACGCGAATTCGGGCCCACCGCCGCCGAACTCGACGTGCGCCGCAATCCCAAGCGCATCATGACCTTCAGCCACGGCCACCACCACTGCCTCGGCGCGGCCGCCGCCCGCATGGTGGCACGCGTTGCCCTGGAGGAACTGCTGGCCCGCTGCCCCGACTTCACCGTCGATCTCGATACCGTGCAGTGGGCGCACGGCAACTACGTGCGCTGGCCGATCTCCGTCCCGTTCCGGGCGACGGCCTGACCGACTCCGGGCCGACCACCGCGCAAGGTCGGCCCGGTCGCACCGTCCGCGCACCGCGCGGGCAGAGTGTGAACGAGTGGGTCCGGTGGCGGCTGCCCGCCGCCGGATCCGCGAGCAGCGAAGGGACATCCATGAGCCGAGACTGGCTGGCCGACGGCCGCGCCGACCTGGCCGCCGAGCGCATCCTCGATGCCGCCGCGCGCCTGTTCGCCGAACGCGGCGTCACCGCGGTCGGCATGGGCGATATCGCCAAGGCGGCCGGATGCTCCCGCGCGACCCTCTACCGGTACTTCGACAACCGGCAGGCCGTCCGCCTGGCCTTCGTGCACCGCGCCACCCGCCGCATTGCCGGGGGCGTGTTCGAGCAGGTCGCCGCGATCGAGGATCCGGGCGAGAAGGTGGTCACCGCCATGCTCGGCGCGATCCACGCGGTCCGGGCCGACCCCATGCTCATCGCCTGGTTCCGGCCCGGCGAATCCGGCGCGGCCGGACGCATCAGCCAGGACTCCGACGTCATCGAATCCATTGCGGCGGGCCTGTTCACGCCCACCGCCCTCACCGATCCCGAACGCAGCCGCCTGGCCCGCTGGCTGACCCGCATCATCGTCTCCTTCCTCGCCGCCCCCGGCCGCGACGACGCCGAGGAGCGCGCCATGCTGGAGGAGTTCGTGGTGCCGGTCGTCAGCCGGGCTTTCGTGTGATCCGCGAGCCCGAACGCCGGGCGCCCGGCGTTCGATAGGCTGCCTGCTCATGTCCGCTCCACGTTCGCTGGCCGAAGTCCGCACGCGCATCGATGTTCTCGACGGTGACCTGATCCGGCTGCTGGCCGAGCGACAGGAGTTGGTGCGCGCGGCCGCCACTTTCAAGGCCGACGAGCAGGCCGTGCGCGCGCCCGATCGCGTGGAGCGGGTTGTGGCGCTCGCCCGCGAGCGTGCCGACGCGGCCGGACTGGCGCCCGCCGTCGCGGAAGCGGTGTGGCGGGCCATGATCGGAGCCTTCATCGACCTCGAACTGGACGAGCACGCCGCCCGGCGCTGAACGTGCCGGACCGGGCGGCGATGCCGGATCGATCGATCAACGGCTTGCCCGGTGGCCGACGTGGTGGCCGTAGAGGCGGTCGGACAGTGCGGAGGCGAGATCGGTCACGGCTTCCCGTGCCACGCGCATGGGCATGGCGTGGAAGACGTGCCAGAGATTGCGGTACTCGCGGTGCCGCAGGGGCGCAGCCGATTTCGCCGCCAGGGCGGCGAAGCGGCGGGCGTCCCCGGCCAGTAGATCGTCGCCCGCCGAATGCAGGACGATGGGCGGCAGGCCGGTGATGTCGCGGTAGAGCGGAGACCGGGCGCGGCGCTCGTCCTCGGGGACACCCGGCAGGTAGGCATCCATGAACTGCGCCATGAGCGGCGGGTTCAGCAGCGGCTCCCGGCTCGGATCGCACTGGAAGGCCGAGGAATTCGCGGTCAGGTCCAGCACCGGGCAGATGAGCCCGAGGATCGCGGGTTGCGGCCACTGCTTCTCACGCAGCCGCAGGGCCAGATCCAGCGCCAGGCCGCCGCCGGCCGAATCACCGACCACCGCAATGCGTTCGGCCGGGATGCCCGCCGCGAGCAGGGCTCGATAGGCGGCGACGGTGTCGTCGATGGCGGCCGGGTACGGGTGCTCGGGGGCCAGCCGGTAATCCAGAGCGTGCACGGTGGTCCCCATGGCCGCCGCCAGCGCGCCGGTGAGGGTGCGGACCATGCGCGGCATGCCGATCACATAGCCGCTGCCGTGCAGGTACAGCACCGCGGCATCGGCGGGCGCCGAACGGGGAGTGAGGGTTTCGACCGGTATGCCGCCGAGTCGACTGGTCTCGACGGCGATGCCGCGGGGCGCCCGGGCGAAGGTGGTGCCCGCGCCGACCCGGGCGCGGACCCGGGACCAGTCGGGGGCGGGGCCGAACCACCAGTGGCCCACCAGGCGGGAGAGCAAGCGCCAGAACGCTATTTCCACGATCTCACTTCCGGCTCTCGACACGCTGATTCAGGTCGTAGTCGACCGGATCCGGTGCGCTGCGGATCAGCTTCTCGTAGCGCCCCGGGGTCCACGGCCACAGCTCGGGCAGCCCGTCCTTGCCGAGGTACCAGCTGGTGCAGCCGGTGGTCCACACCGTGCTCGGGGCGGCGGCCCGCATCCGCGCGTTGTAGCGGTCGGTGGCGGCGCGGGTGGGGGCGACGGTCGCGAATTCACCTGCCTGCCACCGTCGCAGCCAGCCGACGATACGGGCTGACTGCGCCTCGGCGACCGCGGTCAGCGGATGATTGGCGAAAGGGCTGTGCGGGCCGACGAGCATGAACAGATTCGGGAAGTCCGGCATCATGACGCCCTCGAAGGCGCGCGGGCCCTGCTCCCAGGCCTGATCCAGGGTGCGGCCGTCCAGTCCGGTGATGGCCATCGGGCGCATGAAAGCGTGCGAGTCGAATCCCGTTGCCAGGACCAGGAGGTCGAGCTCGTGCAGGCCGCCGCCGGTGGTCACCACGCCGCGCTTCTCGACGTGATCGATGCCCTCGGTCACCAGCGTGACATCGGGGCGCTGCACCGCCTGGTAGAAGCGGTCGGACACCACCAGCCGCTTGCACATGGCCTGATAGTCGGGCGTCAGCTTGCGGCGCAGTTCAGGATCCTTGACCGACCGCAGGTTTCGCTCCACCACCCACTGGATGAACCGGCGCACCCGGCCGGGACGCACCAGGCCCTGCGAGAACACGGCGAAGGCGGCGCGATTGAACCAGTAGGGGAGTGCGCCCAGCGCGGGGATCAGCGAGTAGAGCCGCTTCGACACCCGCGTGTAACGCCGGTTCACCGTCGGCAGGATCCACTGCGGAGTGCGCTGGAACAGTACGACTTCCGGCACCGTGCCCGCGAGCGCGCTCACCAGCTGGGTGCCGGTGGAGCCGGTGCCGATGACGCCCACCCGCTTGCCGGTCAGCTCGACATCGTGCCGCCAGCGCGCGGAATGCATGACCGGGCCGCCGAATTCGTCCAGGCCGGGGATGTCCGGCCGGCTCGGGTGGTGCAGGAAACCCGTTGCGCACAGCACGAAGTCGACGCGCCGGGTCACGCCGTCGGAGGTGGTGAGCTGCCAGCCGTCGCCGTCGAACACCGCGCCGGTCACCTCGGTCCCGAAGCGGGTACGCCGGTGCAGTCCGTGCTCGCGCGCCACCCCGACCAGGTAGTCCTTGATCTCCGGTCCGGCCGAATACAGGTGTGACCATTCGGGATTCATGGCGAACCGGAATTGGTAGTACCGCGAGGGCACATCGCACACCAGGCCCGGATAGCTGTTGTCGCGCCACGTGCCGCCGTACTCGTCGGCCTTCTCGTAGAGGGTGAAGTCGGTGAATCCGGCCCGCTGCAGAGCCACGGCCATGCAGATCCCGGAGATTCCGGCGCCCACGATGGCGATCCGCGGTGTGTTCATGGGACGCGAGCCTAGACAGCTGTCCGACATGGTGGGAAGACTTTCGAGTAAATCAGTAGACATTCCGTCATTCGATAGACACAGTGTAAAGCCACTGCTACCGTGTGCGCCAGATCACAAGCTCGAGGCAAGGAAGCACGATGCGCGCACTCCAGTGGACCGGCCCGGAAAAGGTGCAGATCAACGACATCCCGGTCCCGGACATCGGACCCACCGACCTGCTGGTGAAGGTCGGCGCCGCGGGGGTCTGCCACTCCGACCTGACCCTGGTCAACTTCCCGATCCAGCTGCGCGAGGATCCGCTCACCCTCGGCCACGAGATCGCCGGCACCATCGAGGCCATCGGCTCGGACGTGAACGGGCGCGAGATCGGTGAACGTGGCGTCGTCTACCTGTTCTGGACCTGCGGCGTCTGCCGGGAATGCGTGAGCGGCAACGAGAACGTCTGTCTCGCGGCGGGTCGCGTCGCCATGCCGCCCTGCCCCGGACTCACCATCGAGGGCGGCATGTCGGAGTACGTGCGGATTCCGGCGAGCTCGTTCGTGCCCATCGGCGACCTGGACTTCCTGCAGGCCGCGCCGGTCGCCGACGCCGCCCTCACCGCCTACCACGCCATTCGCGGTGCGCGCGAAGCACTCCGGCCCGGCGGCACCGCGGTCGCCATCGGCATCGGCGGGCTCGGGCACGTGGCGGTGCAGATCCTGCACGCCATCTCCGGCGTGCGGGTGATCGCCGTGGACCAGGCGCAGGAGAAGCTGGACCTGGCCGCCGACTGCGGTGCGGAACTCGGCATCCTCTCCGGCGGCGACACCGCCCAGCAGATCCTCGACCTCACCGACGGCCGCGGCGCGGACGCCGTCTTCGACTTCGTCGGCGTGGACTCCACCGCCAAGCTGGCCTGCGAGACCGTCGCCCCCAACGGCGCCTACCGCATGGTCGGAATCGGCGGCGGCGCACCGGAAATCACCGCCGGACCGGCCGGCGGCCCCGGCTGGCCGTGGGGCGCGACCGTGCGGAAATCGCTGGGCGGCACCCGCAGCGACCTGCACGCGTGCGTGGCCCTCGCCCAGGCGGGCAAGCTGCACATGGAGGTCGAGCGCTTCGACCTCGCCGAGGGGCCGGAAGCCTTCCGCCGCCTGGACGCGGGCCAGATCCGGGGGCGCGCGGTCCTGGTGCCCTGACCGACTCGCGAATGAGCCCGAGACAGGCCGGACGAATCAGCCTGCGGCGGGCTCTATCTCGCCGAGGAACTTCGCGACGCGCGCCGCGATCTCGTCCGGGAACTCGCCGTTGATGGCGTGCGAGGCCGCCGGCCACACCTCGAATTGACCACCGGGCACCAGCTTTCGCGCCTTGTCCGCCAGCTTGCGGGCATTGTGCACGATGCTGCGCCCGGCGAAGATCCCGAGGAACGGCATAGCCAGTGCCGAAAGCTGGTCCTTGGCAGGCTGATTCGTCATCGGCAGATAGGAGGAGAAGTCCTTCATGCCCGAGGCGATCAACCTGCCCTCGGGCAGGTCCTGCGGCGCCGACACCCCGCCGGAAATCCAGCTCAACAGCCTGTTGCGCCAGGTCTCCGGCATCCCCGGCAGCACCGAACCCAGCGACACCAGAACCATCTTCCAGGTCACCCCGCCGAACACGAACGGTGCGTCCAGGGTGATGAGCGAGGCCACCTGATCGGGATGGTGCACTGCCAGATTCACCGCCGACCATCCGCCGATCGACACGCCCAGCACATGCACCGGCCGAGGCTCCAACGCCGCCAGTGCCTCCGACAGCCACGCCGCCTGATCGACCTCGTCGGTCAGCGGCCCGGACTGCACGCTCAACCCCGGCTCACCCAGCAGATCCAGCGTGATCACCGGCCGCACCGCCAGCAGCCCCGGCAGATTCGCCGCCCACATCGGTGTCGCCGCCTGCCTGCCGGGCAGCAGCACCAGCGGCGTCGCCTCCCCGTCTCCGAATCGATACGCCCGCACCGTCCCGAAACTCGTTGGCACATCGATGGTCTCCCGCTCGGGTGGCAACAGCTCGAACCCGTCCCGATACGCCCCCGCATACCGCCGGTACCCCGCCGTCTCGCGGAAGTACCCGACCCGCTTGCCCTTGAACTTCGGTCCCACGTTGCTCTCGGGAAACTCGACCATGTTTTCCACGCTAATCTCCGAGCCGCGTGCGGCGACGAGTCGACCCTCGCGAAACCCGTCGGGTGAACTTCGGTGCAACCCGGCGGCATCTCATTGCAACCCCGCGATGCGGCGCTCCAGCCAGCGGCGGGATTCGGCGTCGCGGGCGTGGACGAGGACCTTGCGGCGGGCGGCGGGGGAGAGCGCGGATAGCAGGCGGGCCAGGCGTTTTCGGGTATCCCAGCTGATCAGGTAGCGGACCGCGCCGGCGATGGCGGCGTCATCGGCCAGGTCGACGGCGCGGGCGAAATCGGTGCGGTTCTCCAGATCCAGGAACTGGGCCGGAATGCGTTCGTGCGGCGGGTAGCCCGAGTAGGCGCCGGTGCCCGCGGCGTACCAGGCGCACAGGCGCAGGATTCGATCCACCGCATCCGGGTACGCCGTCGACAGCAGGGCCCGGGCCGCTGCCACCTGGGGTCCGGTCAGACCGCCGCCGGAGGTGGACGTATCGAGAAAGGTCTCGGTGTAGGGCATGAGTGGTGCGGGGATCTCGGCCACCCAGAGCCGGGCGGTGCGGTCGGTTTCGGCCTGGCGCTGCTCGGCCACGCGGTATTCGCGCAGGGGAACGGCGATGCCGCGCACGGCCAGCCATTCCAGCGAGCGGACGCCGTCGGCCAGCAGCGCGTCCTGGGGCCAGCCGTCCCAGCGGATCGAATAGCCGTGATGCAGGGTCACCGTGGTGAGTGGACGCTCGTCGGTGTCGAAGAAGTCGAGCACCACATCGCCCCAGCACATGCACACGAAACCGGACAGGTCGGCAACGCGCAGGGCGTCCCGCAGCGCTCGCACGGCAATCGGGTCCCGTTCCT
Organism: Nocardia sp. NPDC004711; assembly: GCF_053601595.1. Lineage (NCBI taxonomy): Bacteria > Bacillati > Actinomycetota > Actinomycetes > Mycobacteriales > Nocardiaceae > Nocardia > Nocardia sp. NPDC004711. The sequence goes on from NZ_JBSGCB010000025.1 coordinate 33,160, forward strand.
CCAGCAGGGTCGGCGCGTCCCCGGGCATCTCCCTGACCCTGACGCTGTGCGCATGCGCCAGCACCCGATCCAGCGCGACCGGATCGCCGCCCGCGGACGTTCCCCCGAATGCCATACCGAAACACTAATCCGCCCACCGGTCCCCGGCGTGGTGTTGCGGCGGCACGCGGGTGCGTTCTCGGTGACCAGCCCGTTGCTGAACTGGTACGTACCAGCTGATGATACGGTGCCGTGTGACGCCGACAACTCGCCAGATGGTGACCGACCGGTGAGAACTGCATTGTTGCCGAGAAGCCAGATTTAGGAGAGACAGTGGCGATATCGGACTCCTCGCGAGACGCTGCCGGTCCCGCTGCCCAACGCACCACCGGACTGTTCCGCACCAAGAGCGTCGAACAGTCGATCCGGGACACCGACGATCCCGATGCCAAACTTCGCAAGGACCTGACCTCGTGGGACCTCACGGTCTTCGGCGTCGCGGTCGTGGTCGGCGCCGGTATCTTCACCCTCACCGCGCGTACCGCGGGCAACATGGCCGGACCCGCGGTCTCGCTGGCCTTCGTCTTCGCGGCCGTCGCCTGCGGCCTGGCCGCACTCTGCTACGCCGAATTCGCCTCGACCGTGCCCGTCGCGGGCAGCGCGTACACCTTCTCCTACGCCACCTTCGGTGAGCTGGTCGCCTGGATCATCGGCTGGGACCTCATCCTGGAATTCGCGCTCGGCACCTCGGTGGTCGCCAAGGGCTGGTCGCAGTACCTGGGCACGGTCATGGGCGGGCGTCAGCCCATCTGGCACTTGGGGTCGGTCAAGTTCGACTGGGGTGCGGTCGTTCTGATCGCCGCGCTCGGCGTGCTGCTCGCCCTCGGCACCAAGCTGTCCTCGCGGGTCTCCGCGGTCGCGGTCGCCATCAAGCTGGCGGTTATCGCGCTGGTGGTCGTGGTCGGCGCCACCTACTTCAAGGTCTCGAACCTGAAGCCCTTCATCCCCGCATCGGTCCCCAACGCGGACTCCGGCAGCGCGAGCAAGCTGCAGCAGACCCTGTTCCAGCTGGTCACCGGCGGCGGCAACAGCCACTACGGCTGGTACGGCCTGCTGGCCGCGGCCTCCATCGTGTTCTTCGCCTTCATCGGCTTCGACGTGGTCGCCACCGCCGCCGAGGAGACCAAGGACCCGCAGCGCAATGTGCCGCGCGGCATCCTGGGCTCGCTGGCCATCGTGACCGTGCTGTACGTGGCGGTCTCGCTGGTGCTCACCGGCATGGTGTCCTACAAGGACCTGCAGGGCAACGACGCCACCCTCGCGACCGCCTTCGCCCTGCACGGGGTCACCTGGGCCAAGAACATCATCTCGGTCGGCGCGCTGGCCGGTCTGACCACGGTCGTCATGGTGCTGTTCCTGGGCCAGACCCGCGTGCTGTTCGCCATGTCCCGCGACGGCCTGATGCCGCGCCGGCTCGCGCACACCGGCCCCAAGGGCACGCCGGTGCGGATCACCGCCATCGTCGGCGTCATCTGCGCGGTGCTGGCCGGGTTCGTGGACTTCGGCACCCTGGAGGAAATGGTCAATATCGGCACGCTGTTCGCGTTCGTGCTGGTGTCCGTCGGCGTGGTCGTGCTGCGCCGCAACCGGCCGGATCTCGAGCGCGGCTTCCGCGTGCCGCTGGTGCCGCTCATCCCGATCCTGTCGGTCATCGCCTGCGCCTGGCTCATGTTCAACCTGTCGGTGGAGACCTGGCTGCGGTTCGTCATCTGGATGGCACTGGGCCTGGTCGTGTACTTCGCCTACGGCCGACGGCACTCGGTGCTGGCCCGCGCGGAGGCGAAAACCGGTAGCTGATCGGGTGCTCGAGTTTGGTGCTGGTGGTGTGTCTTCCCTACGCCACCTCGCGGAATGCGGTTCAATTGCTCTGAATATTGAGAGTTGTGCCACAAGTTCGGCCCATCAGCACCGTCTCAGCATCCCGAGAGGAACCGATCGTGAGCATGCTCCTCGCTGTGCATGACGCCTACACCACGGTTGTCGCGCAGATCGGCAACCCGACCCCGGAGACCCCGCCCGTAGCGGACAAGCTGATGAAGCTGGTCCGCTACTTCACCTGGTTCACCATGCTGTCCGGCGTCACCGCCATCACCTACGGCGGTGGCCGGTTCGCCTGGGAGAAGTGGAGCGGCGGCGGCCTCGAATCACCGAAGATGGTGGCCGGAGCGATGATCGGTGGCGTCACCGCCACCAGCGCCGGCACCATCATGAACGCCGTCATCGGCAATTAGAACCACTCTCGTAATTCGCGGCCATACCTCCCAAGGCCGTGGGCTTCGCCTCCGATTCCCTTGTCGGGACCGAGGCTTGCGGGTGCGCCGGATACCGGCGCACCCGTTGGCTTCTCGCTGCTAGCTCTGGCCCAGCATGGTGTTCATCTGGGTGATCTCCTGCTGCTGGGCGGTCACGATGGACTGCGCCAGAGCCTTCGATTCGGCGTTGGCGCCCTGTGCCAGTTCGGTATTCGCCATGGTGATCGCGCCCTGATGGTGCTCGATCATCATCTGCATCCACAGCGTGTCGAAGTCCGGGCCGGACAGGCCCGCCAGCTTGGTCATCTGGTCCTTCGACATGATGCCGGGCATGTCGTGACCCATGTCGCCGCTCGGCGCGGGCTTGCCGAAACTCTGCAGCAGCGTGGTGATCTGCCGCATCTCCGGCGACTGTGCCTGCTCCACGGCCGTGGCCAGGGTGATCAGCTGCTGGTTCTGCGAGCGGGTGGGCACCAGCTTCGCCATCTCCACGGCCTGTGCGTGATGCGGGTACATCATCTGCAGGAACGTGATGTCGGCGGCGTTGAAATCGCTGCGGGTGGCCGCCGGCGCCGAGGTGCCGGTCGCGCCGTGGTCCATGCCGGGCATGCTGCCGTGATCCATGGCCGTGGTGGTCGAGGACGGCGCGGCCTTCGAGGTGTCGCCGTCATTGCTGCTGCAGCCGGCGGCGATCAGGGCGGTGGCCGCGGTGCCGGCGATCAGGGCGAGCTTGATCCGGGTGCTGAACATGGTCGAACTCCTTGGTGGGTACTGGCGAATCGGAAAATGAGCAGGCGGAAACCCGCGTCCGCGTGGGAGATACGCGGCCGCGGCGGCCCATCAGATCCGCAGGATCGCCAGTTCGGCCAGGGAGAGCACCGTCCAGGGTGGCGGACGGGCGTGATGCGCGCGCGGGTGGCGCGGTGTCGAGGTGGCGGCGTCGCGACGGCCGATACCGACCCAGGCCAGCACGGCCAGACCCAGTCCGAGCAGCAGCGCGGCGAGCACGAACAGGCAACCGTGCATTCCGGCGTGGCCATTGCCGCAATCGCCGCCGCAGCCGGGCATGGACATCTCGTGGTCCGCGCCCGCGGCCATCGCGATCGGGGCTATACCCGCCATGGGCAGAACGGCGTCGTGCAGGTGCTCGGTCATGACGGTCGCCGGGCTCCCGGCGTGGTCGCCGGACATGCGGTCGTGGCTCATGCCGAGGACGAGCGCGTGCATGGCCACCAGCCCGGCCAGCAGGGCGAGCAGCCCGAGGGCCCGGATGAACCGGGTGCCTCGGGGCTGCTGCTCGATCACGGCGGCCATTCTACGGACCTGCCGCCGCCCCGGGCCGGATACCCCCTGTCGGTATCGTCATGGGACGCGCCGCCTCGCCATCGCGAGGATCGGCGGGGTGGGCGGTAGCCTGACGGCCGTGTCACAGCGCGAACTGGTCATTCTGGGGACGGCCAGCCAAGTACCGACCAAACAGCGCAATCACAACGGGTACCTGCTGCGGTGGGATCGCGAGGGGTTGCTGTTCGACCCCGGGGAAGGCACCCAGCGGCAGATGAGCTTCGCCGGTGTGGCCGCCAGCGGGATCACCCGCATCTGCATCACCCACTTCCACGGGGACCACTGCTTCGGCCTGCCGGGTGTGCTGGGCCGCATCAGCTTGGACGGGGCGCTGCATCCCGTGGACGTCTACTTCCCGGCGTCCGGCGAGGTCTATTACGAACGGCTCATCGATTCCTCGGCGCACAACCGCCAGGTGGAGCTGTGCCCGCACCCGATCACCGAAGCCGGTGAATTGCCGCCGCCGGGAGCCGATTTCACCCTGCGCGCGGAGCGGCTGTCCCACCCGGTCGAATCGTTCGGCTATCGCCTCGACGAGCCGGACAGCCTGCGCTTCATTCCCGAGCGGTTGCGCGAACTGGGATTGTCCGGGCCGGTCGTGGGTGAATTACAGCGACGCGGCGAAGTCGAGATCGGCGGGCGCACGGTCACGCTCGACGAGGTGAGCGAGGCGCGGCCGGGGCAGAGTTTCGCGTTCGTCATGGACACGCGGCTCTGCGATGGCGTCCACGACCTGGCCCGGGGCGTGGACATGCTCGTCATCGAGTCCACCTTCATCGATGCCGATGAGCACCTGGCGATCGAATACGGTCATCTCACGGCGGGGCAGGCGGCGCAGGTGGCGGCGCGGGCGGGGGTCCGCACCCTGGTGCTGACCCACTACTCGCAGCGCTACCGCACCCTGGACCAGCATTTGGCCGATGCCCGTGCCCATTTCGACGGTGAGATCGTGGTGGCCGAGGATCTGATGCGCATTCCGGTGCCCCCGCGCCGCTGAGCGGGCGACCGCGCCGCCGGGGGTGCGAAGTTTCCATGCGGCCGCGCGGCGGTGGCGGGCCCGGGCATGATGGTCGGCATGGACTCGCACGAGGAACTCATCGCACTCGCCGACCGCTACTGGGACGCCATGCTGGAGTCCGCGCCCAGCGAGGCGACCCTGTTGGGGGACAGGCGATTCGACGATCGCATCGAGGATCTGTCGGTCGCGGCGGAGGAACGGCTGCTGGGTACCTGGCGGGGGCTACTGACCGAGGTGGATGCGCTGGATCCGGCGCGGCTGGGTGACGAGGACCGGACCACGCGGAGCCTGCTGCGCACCGAATTGGCTTCGGCGGTCTCGCATCTGGAGTGGCGGCCCGTCGAGATGGCCTCGGATCAGATGACGGGCGTGCACGCCGGGATGCTGACCATGGCTCCCCTGGTGAACGCACCCGAACCGGAGAACGCGCAGCGGCTGGTGCAGCGCTACCGGCAGTTCGGCACGCTGATGAACCAGGCCGTGGAGCGCTTCCGGGCGGGACTCGCGGCCGGGCGCACGCCCGCGCACATCACCATCGAGCGCTCGCTCAATCAGCTGGACGGCTACCTGGCCTCCGATCTCGCCGACGACCCGTTCGTCACCCTGGCCGGCCCGGCGGGCTGGGATGGCGAAACCGCCTGGCGCGCAGAGCTGGCCGAGGTCGCGCGGGAGGTCATCCGGCCCGCCTTCGCCGCCTACCGGGCGGTGCTCGCCGCCGAGCTCGAACCCGTTTCGCGCCCCGATGACAAGCCCGGCCTCTGCTGGCTCGGCGACGACGGCGCCGACATCTACCGCCGCCTGCTGCGCCACCACACCACATTGCCCGACCTGGGCGCGGACGAGATCCACCAGCTCGGGCTGGACGAATTGGCCCGCCTGCGCACCGAATACGAGGAGGTGGGCGGCCGCCTGTTCGGCCTCGCCGAGCAGACCGCCATCTTCGCCCGGCTGCGCGAGGATTCGGCGCTGCGCTATGGCGACGGTGCGGAGATCATGGCGGACGCGCGGGCGTATCTGGCCGCCGCCCAGGCGGAGATGGGCAACTGGTTCGGCCGGCTCCCGCGCCAGTCCTGCGACATCCTGCCGGTCCCCGACTTCCTGGCCGCGGATGCGCCCGCGGCCTACTACTTCACGCCCGCAGCCGACGGCTCCCGGCCTGGCGCCTACTACGTGAATCTGCGGGAACCCAAGAGCCGCAACCGCTACGAGACCGCCGCGGTCGCCTACCACGAGGCCATCCCCGGCCACCACCTCCAGCTCACCATCGCCAACGAGCTGGACCATCTCCCGCGTTTCCAGCGCATGTCCTTCTCCAATACGGCCTTCGTCGAAGGCTGGGCGCTCTACACCGAGCGCCTCGCCGACGAAATGGGCCTGTACCCCGACGATCTCACCCGGATCGGCATGCTCGCCGCTGACTCCTGGCGCTCCTGCCGCCTGGTCGTGGACACCGGCCTGCACGCCAGGGGCTGGACCCGTCAGCAGGCCGTCGACTTCATGTCCGCCAATGCTCCCGTCGGGCTCGAGGAGATCCGGGTGGAGATCGACCGCTACATCGCCATGCCCGGCCAGGCGGTCGCCTACAAGGTCGGCCAGCTGGAGATCCGCCGCCAGCGCGCCCTGGTCACCGACCGCCTCGGATCCGCCTTCGACATCAAGGCCTTCCACGACACGGTGCTCGGCTCCGGCTCGGTCAGCCTCCCGGTTCTGCGCGATCTAGCCGACTCCCTCTGACACTCGGTGGCGGGCAGGCCGGTAGGCCCGTGGCTCACCGGCCTGCCCGCCCGGTGACAGATCGATCAGTGGCAGATCTTGTCCGCGACATCGGCAGGAACGCCGATCTCGGTGCAGTGCAGGGCGCTGCCGAGGTCCACGGGCTTCCAGCCGCCGCCGGCCGCCACGTAGCGGAACAGGACCTGGGCCCGGTTGACCGTATTGTTGTGGGTTCCGCTGTGGGCCATCGCCCAATCGCCCGAGCAGTCGATCCGATCCTCGAGTTCGACCGGCTGCGCCAATCGCGACTCGATGTCGGTGCCGTGCAATGCCTGGAGCAGAACGGATTTGGTGACCGGGCACACCGGCGGGGTGCCCGCGGAACTCGGATCGGTCACCTCGGCCGGGAAGTCACGATCCGGGGTGACGGTGTGATCGTCCGCGCCCAGGGTGAGCGTGACGGTGACCGGTCCGCCCGAGGGACAGCAGCTGGCGTCCTGACCGGCGAGCCACCGGTACTGGACCTGGACACTGCGATCGGACGAGCCGACCACCTGGGTGTACGACGTCGACTTCTTGGTCGCGGTACCCAGGTAACCCGCGTGGTTGAACAGCATCACGTGCCAAGGTGAGCTGGCCGTGCCGTGCGGTGTCCCGGCGAGCACCCACAGCAGGGCGGGGCAGGAGCCGACGGCGGCATCGGTGCCGCTGTCCGCGTAGTACCCGTCACCGCCGACACCGGAGCCGAGTCTGCCCAGCGCGGCCGTGACCACCGCCGACTTCAGATCGACGCATTTGCCGTTTCCGGCGGTGGCGGGAGCGCCGTCACCGCCGGGCTGCGTGGCGCCCGGCGACTGCTGCGGGGCGGGAGACTGAACAGTTCCCGGCGCGGTCACGATGGCGGAGCTCGGCACCGACGCCCCGCTGGTCGCCGGTGTCGAACCACCGTCCTGACACGCCGTCGCCAGGGCCATCGCGGCGACCGCCGCGATGATGCCAACGATCCTCTTCATGGACAATCCCTCCCACTCGGTACTACCGAGCACGTCGAGTCCCGGACGCAGATCGTTGCGCCCCCGATTCCATGGGACCGCCGGCTCGCTGCCGACGCAACCCGCGCCGGCCGTTGCGAGGCTTCGTGTTTCGCGTCCCACGCTTGCCGGCGCAACCGCACCGGGAATAGCGGCCCGGATGGCGTGTTCGACAGTGGTGGTGAGTTGTGTTGAGGGAAGGGGCTGCCGGTGACGGCTACGGATGTGAGGTCGTCGATCGGGTTGCGGTCGGAGCGGGGGCCGATTCTCGCGGCGATCATGTTGTCGACGTCGCTGGTGGCATTGGACTCGACCATCATTGCCACCGCGGTGCTGACGATCACCGATCAGCTCGGTGGGTTCGCGCAGTTCCCTTGGCTTTTCAGCATCTACCTGCTGGCGCAGGCGGTGACGGTGCCGATCTACGGGAAGCTCGCCGACATGGTGGGGCGGAAACCGGTGATGCTGTTCGGGATCGGGGCCTTCGCGGTGGGATCGCTGCTGTGCGGGCTGGCGACGAGCATGCCCGCGCTGATCGCGTTCCGGGCGGTGCAGGGCATCGGGGCGGGCGCGGTCAGCCCGATCTCGATGACCATCGCGGGCGACATCTACACGGTGCCGGAACGGGCCAAGGTGCAGGCGTATCTGGCCAGTGTGTGGGCGACCTCGTCGGTGCTGGGGCCACTGCTCGGCGGCGTGTTCTCCGAGTACATCAGCTGGCGGTGGATCTTCCTGATCAACCTGCCGCTGGCGGCGCTGGCGGCCTGGATGATCCTGCGGAACTTCACCGAAAGCGCTCCGCGGCAGAGCCATCGGATCGACTACCTCGGTGCGGGACTGCTCGCCGTCGGGGCCGGGGCGCTGATCCTGGCCCTGCTCGAGGGCGGCCAGGCGTGGGCCTGGGGCTCACCCGCGAGCCTGGTGCTCTTCGCGGGCGGTGGGGTGACGCTGGCGTTGTTCGGACTGGTGGAGCGGCGGGCCGCGAATCCGATTCTGCCGCTGTGGGTTTTCACCCGCCGCATCGTCGTGGCCAGCAGCCTGGCCTCGCTGCTGGTCGGCGCGATCCTGCTGGGTCTCACCTCGTACGTGCCGACCTTCGCGCAGGGTGTGCTGGGCAGCGGGGCGCTGATCGCGGGTCTCACCGTCGGCGCGCTCACGCTGGGCTGGCCGGTGTCGGCGTCGCAGGCCGGAAAGGTGTACCTGCGCATAGGTTTCCGGGCGACGGCGGTGATCGGCAGCCTGTTCGCCGTGGTGGGCGCGGCGTCGCTGCTGGTGGTGGACGCGCGGTCGAGCCTGTGGCAGTTGGCGATCGGCTGTTTCGTCGTCGGCATGGGGATGGGCCTGGTGGCCAGCCCGACCCTGATCGCCGCCCAGGCGAGCGCCGAATGGTCGGAGCGGGGCGTGGTCACCGCCACCAATATGTTCGCCCGCTCGCTGGGCAGCGCGGTCGGCGTGGCCGTGTTCGGCGCGCTGGTCAATGCCCGGCTCGGGAAGGCCGGCCAGCCGGCCGCGTCGGACCTCGCGCCGGCGGTGCACCTGGTGTTCCTGGGCGTGGCCGCCATGGCGGTGGTCCTCATCGGTGCGGCGGCCGTCATGCCCCGGCGGAGCGCGGGCGACTCGGAAATCCATTCGGCCTGAACACGATCGACATGTGATTTGCGGAATCGCAGAATAGCGCCGGGATCGGTTAATTCCGCAAAAAGACCGCCGACCGTGCCGAATGGAATACTTCGGCAATGATCTAGCACACTGTAGGTGTGGTTGAGGTCGAGGACGTATTGGGCCGGTTACGGCGGTATCCGGATGTCGAAGCGGTGAACCTGTATGCGGTCGATGCCGCCGACCGCCTCATGCTGGATGTCGCCGCGGATTCGCTGGCCACCGCCGGGGACGGGCGGGTGGCCGTGATCGACGACGGCTACGGGGCGTTGACGCTCGGGGCCATCGCCGCTCACGACCTGCACGGGGTCCGGGTGCATCAGGATTTGCTCACCGGGGAATTGGCCCTCGCCAACAATGCCCGAATTGTCGGTCTTGCCGATCGCTTTTCGACCCGCGAATTGGGCGCGGGATTGCTCTCCGATGTCCGCGTGGTGCTGTGGCGGCTGCCGCGCGCGCTGTCCGGCCTGGCCGAAACCGCCGAGGCCATCGCGCGCTGGGCCGCACCCGATGTCGAGGTCTTCGCCGGCGGCCGCGACAAGTACCTGACCCCCGCCATGAACGAGGTGCTCGCCGAATCCTTCGGCTCGGTGCGCGCCACCCGCGGCCGCCAGAAATCCCGCATCCTGCTCGCCGCCGAGCCCAAAACCATTGGCGAGCCCCGTTTTCCGATCCGCAACCGGCTCGACGAGCAGGGCCTGGAGGTGGTGGCCCACGGCGCGGCCTTCTCCGGCCCGCGCCTGGACATCGGCACCCGCTTCCTGCTCGACCACCTGAAGCGGATGAAGCCAGATGCCCACGATGCCATCGATCTGGGTTGCGGCACCGGCATTCTCGCGGTCGCACTCGCCAAGGCCCGGCCCGGCATCCGGGTGACGGCGACCGACCAGTCCGCGGCCGCTGTGGCCTCCACCCGCGCCACCGCCGCCGCCAACGGCGTCGCCGACCGGGTCACGGTGCTGCAGGACGACGCCATGTCCAGCGCTCCCGACAACAGCGCCGACCTGGTGCTGTGCAACCCGCCCTTCCATGTCGGCGCGGCCGTGCACACCGGCTCGGCCATCAAGATGTTCCAGCAGACCGGCCGGGTGCTGCGACCCGGCGGCGAGCTGTGGACGGTCTACAACACCCACCTCAACTACCGGGGCGTCATGGAACGCATGGTCGGCAGAACCGATGTGATGGGCCGCAATCGCAAGTTCACCGTGACCCGCTCGGTGCGTCCCCTGTGACCCGCTGGGATCCGGCCACTGTGACCCGCTGGGTGCCCGGCCTGCGCGACGTCGAATAATCGGGCGCATGGGACGAATCGATCTTCGAATCTTCACCGAACCCCAGCAGGGCGCGTCCTACGACACGCTGCGCACCGTCGCCAAGACCGCCGAGGACCTGGGCTACGACGCCTTCTTCCGGTCCGACCATTACCTGAAGATGGGCGACGCCGACGGTCTCCCGGGCCCCACCGACGCCTGGATCACCCTCGCGGGCCTGGCCCGCGAGACCCGCCGCATCCGGCTGGGCACCCTGGTCACCTCGGCCACCTTCCGCCACCCGGGCGTGCTCGCCATCGAGGTGGCCCAGGTCGACGCCATGTCCGGCGGCCGCGTCGAATTCGGTTTCGGCGCGGGCTGGTTCGAGGCCGAGCACGCCGCCTACGGCATTCCGTTCCCGGCCCGGAGGTTCCCGCGCTTCGAGGAGCAGCTGGCGATCGTCACCGGGCTGTGGTCGACGCCGGTCGGCGAGACCTTCTCCTTCGCCGGCGAGCACTACACGCTCACCGATTCCCCGGCGCTGCCCAAGCCCGCGCAGCCGCGTATCCCGGTCATCATCGGCGGCATGGGCGCCGAGCGCACCCCGCGCCTGGCCGCGCAGTACGCGACCGAGTTCAACGCGCCGTTCCAGTCGGCCGAGGCCAGTGCCGAGCAGTTCGAGCGAGTTCGCGTGGCCGCCAAGGACACCGGCCGCGATCCGCATCACATCACCTTCTCCAACGCGCTGGTCGCCTGTGTCGGCGCGAGCGATGCCGAGGTGGCGCGGCGCGCGGCCGCCATCGGGCGCGAGGTGGACGAGCTGAAGGCCAACGGCCTGGCCGGCAGCCCGGACGAGGTGGTCGAGAAGATCGGCCGCTATGCCGAGATCGCCGGTACCAGCCGGGTTTACCTGCAGATTCTGGATCTGTCCGATCTGGATCACCTGGAGCTCATCGCAACTCGCGTGATGAGCCAGCTGGGCTGAGACCGGCTTCCGGGGCGGCCGGACGGCGGCTTATCGGGCGGCGCACTCGGTAAAGCTAAGGTAAAGTCCGGTTCGTCCGATCTGTGGGGGTTCGGGAACTCCGAGCCCCCACAGCGCGTTGGACGAGTAGCTTCAATGGCCACGACCGACGTGAGCCGCGACTCCAGAAAGGGACGCACGGAAATGCGCTCCACATCCAACCCGGTCTTCCGGAACTTGCAGCCGCAGCAGGGCGGCTACGCCGGCTTCGGCTCGGCGCCTGGAGCCGGACAGTTCCCCAACAACCCGTACGGTCAGCAGCCGCAGTACCCGGGCTACCAGCAGCCCTACCAGCCGGCCGTACCGACCACCCGCCCGATGACCATCGACGATGTGGTGCAGAAGACCGGCATCACCCTCGGCGTGGTCACCCTGACGGCGATCCTGTCCTACGCGCTCACCTCGGCCAACCACGGCCTGGCCGTGCTGTTCCTCGCGGTCGGCGGCCTCGGCGGCTTCGCGCTCGCCATGATCATGACCTTCGGCCGCAAGCAGGACAACCCGGCGCTGGTGCTCAGCTACGCGGCGCTGGAAGGCCTGCTGCTGGGCTCGTTCTCGTTCCTGTTCACCAATGTGCAGTTCGGTGGCGTCGGCGGATCCGGCCTGATCGCGCAGGCGGTGCTGGGCACCTTCGGCGTCTTCTTCGGCATGCTCGTGGTCTACAAGACCGGCGCGATCCGCGTCACTCCGCGCTTCACCCGCATGATCGTCGGAGCCATGATCGGCATCCTGGTGCTGATGCTCGGCAACCTGGTCGCCAGCTTCTTCACCGCCGACGGCTTCGGCCTGCGTTCGGGCGGCACCCTCTCGATCGTGTTCAGCCTGGTGGTCATCGGTGTCGCGGCCTTCAGCTTCCTGCTGGACTTCGACGCCGCCGACCAGCTCATCCGGGCCCAGGCTCCCGAGAAGGCGGCCTGGGGCGTGGCATTCGGCCTGACCGTGACCCTGGTCTGGCTGTACCTCGAAATCCTGCGCCTGCTGAGCTACTTCCAGGACAGATAGTCCGGGAAGGGCTGACATAGCTGAATACCTGAGTGGGCGGGCATCGGAATCCGGTGCCCGCCCACTGCTGTGTAGCCAGCCTGAGAGCGTTCAGTCGTTGGTCACCACCTCCTTCAGGACGTCGGTGGCGACGTGATTCTCGCCGCAGTCCGCGGCCAGGACCCCGACGCTGGAGCAGTTGCGCAGGCGCAGCGGCAGGATCTCCTGGTAGGCGGTCGACTCGTACCAGTCGGTCACGGCCTGATAGTCGGGGAACTCGATGACGATGACGATCGCACTGGCCGGGCCCTCGATCACCCGCTGCGTGCCGCCGTGCACGATGAACTTCCCGCCGTAGGGCGCCAGCGTGCCGTCGATTCGCTCCAGGTATTCGACGACCTCGGCATTGATGTCGACGTCCCACAGGTTGGCGATGGCGTAGGCGGGCATTTCAGGCTCCTCGGTCGGATTGCTTTGCTGCCCTTGATATTTCCGCCTGCGGGAAACGAAGTCGATTACCCACCAGGTAAAGCCGGCTGCTGAGGGGGTGTGGCCCACCTTCCCCCAAACAAATTGGGCCGCCCGACCGTGAGGTCGGGCGGCCCAACTATCGCCGTAGCTCGGCTACGGGTATCTCGTGCCTCAGCTCAGGCGCTCGATGATCATCGCCATGCCCTGGCCGCCACCGACACACATGGTCTCCAGACCGAACTGCTTGTCGTGGGTCTGCAGGTTGTTGATGAGGGTCGCGGTGATGCGGGCACCGGTCATACCGAACGGGTGGCCGAGGGCGATGGCGCCACCGGACACGTTCAGCTTGTCCAGGTCCATGTTCAGCTCACGGGCGGAGCCGAGCACCTGCACGGCGAAGGCCTCGTTGATCTCGTACAGGTCGAGGTCGTCGATGGTCATGCCCGCGGTCTTCAGGGTGTTGCGGACCGCCTGGATCGGGCCGAGGCCCATGATCTCCGGGGACAGGCCCGAGACGCCGGTGGCCACGATGCGGGCCAGCGGGGTCAGGCCCAGCTCGCGCGCCTTGACGTCGGACATGACGACCAGGGCTGCCGCGCCGTCGTTCAGCGGGCAGGCGTTGCCGGCGGTGATGGTGCCGTCGGCGCGGAAGACCGGCTTCAGCTGCGAGATCTTCTCGTAGGTGGTGCCGGCGCGCGGGCCGTCGTCGGTGGTGACGATGGTGCCGTCGGGCAGGGTGACCGGGGTGATCTCCCGCTCGAAGAAGCCGGACTTGATGGCCTCCTCGGCGCGGTTCTGCGAGCGCACGCCCCAGTGGTCCTGGTCCTCGCGGGAGATGCCGGTGTAGGTGGCGACGTTCTCCGCGGTCTGGCCCATGGCGATGTAGACGTCCGGGAGGATGTCGTCGTTGCGCGGGTCGGTCCAGGTGGCGTTGGACTCGGCGGTCGCCTTGGTGCGGCCCTCGGCCTCGGCGAACAGCGGGTTGTGCGAGTCCGGCCAGCCGTCGGCGGTGCCCTTCGGGAAGCGCGAGACGGTCTCGACGCCGGCGGAGATGAACACGTCGCCCTCGCCGGCCTTGATGGCGTGGAAGGCCATCCGGGTGGTCTGCAGCGAGGACGAGCAGTAGCGGTTGACGGTGACGCCCGGCAGGGAGTCGTAGCCCAGCTGCACGGCCACGGCGCGCGCCATGTTGAAACCGGCCTCACCGGCGGGCTGGCCGCAGCCCAGGTGCAGGTCGTCGATGTCGGAGACGGCGAGCGAGGGCACCTTGTCGAGGGCGGCGCGCACCATCTGCGCGGCGAGGTCGTCCGGCCGCATGCTCACCAGAGAACCCTTGCCAGCGCGGCCGATGGGCGAGCGGGCGTACGAAACGATGACGGCCTCAGCCATGAGGACTCCTTTTTTGCTGGGGTGATCCTCTTCGAATTTACGACGGGTGTGTTCCGGCTCAAACATCCGGTACGCCCGTATCCCAACTACTGAACTGTGGGATATCGCTCACTCTCGCAGCTCTCGTGCCGCGCTGCCCGCCGGCAGCGCGGCACGGACAGGGTGAAAGATGGGGCAGCACAGCGATGAAGCTGGGTTACCCGAGCAGGTCGAGGCGCGATATGGGTCGGACCGGGATGTTCGGCAAGTCGACGACGGTGGGTCACCCGGGGACGTCGAAGGCGCTGTGCGCCGGAATGTTCGGCATGTCGGTGTAGACGGTGACGATGATGTGCCCCGGCCCGGTGTCCTGGAACAGGGCGTAGTGCTCGCTGCCGTAGAAGCCGGCCAGCACGGGCACTCGATATTCGCCGGCCGCGCCGGTGTCCATGTTCCGCCACGCGACGGTGGCCACGGTGATGCACTGCGGGGCGAAGCTGTACTCGCCCGGATCGAACCCGGCGACCGGCAGCGCCTGGATGCTGATGATCGCCCGGCCGGGCCACTGCGGGCCGGTGTCGGCCCAGGATCGGATATTGCCGCCACAGATCAAGGCATCGTGATAAACGCTCGGGACCTGCGGGAATTCGACGGTTGCGGCCTCCGCGGGCGCGGCTGCGACGATCATGGTCGCGAGGCCGGAGGCGGCGAGCAGGGAGGCGGCGGGCACGCTCGTCGGCATCCACATAGGGCCGATCGTAGTTCGCGGCGCCGTGATATCTCCGACGTGCGCGTGGGCGCGGATCTCCTTTCTGCAACGATAAGGGGTATGCGCATCGCTAACCATGTCGTCGATCTGATCGGAAACACCCCGCTCGTTCGGTTGAACTCCGTGGTGGGTCCGAACTCGGGACTGGTGGCGGCGAAGGTGGAGTACCTGAACCCGGGCGGCAGCTCGAAGGACCGCATCGCCGTCAAGATGATCGACGCCGCTGAGAAGGCCGGGCTGCTGAAGCCCGGCGGCACGATCGTCGAACCGACCTCCGGCAATACCGGTGTGGGCCTCGCCCTGGTCGCGCAGCAGCGCGGCTACAAGTGCGTGTTCGTCTGCCCCGACAAGGTCAGTGAGGACAAGCGGAACGTGCTGCGCGCCTACGGCGCCGAGGTCGTGGTCTGCCCGACCGCGGTCGCGCCGGAGGATCCGGACAGCTACTACAACGTCTCCGACCGCCTGGTGCGCGAGATCCCGGGCGCGTGGAAGCCGGACCAGTACTCCAACCCGGGCGGCCCGGAATCGCACTACGAGACCACCGGCCCGGAGATCTGGCGCGACACCGAGGGCAAGATCACACACTTCGTGGCGGGCGTCGGCACCGGCGGCACCATCACCGGCACCGGCCGGTACCTGAAGGAGATCTCCGGCGGCAAGGTCAAGATCGTCGGCGCGGACCCGGAGGGCTCGGTCTATTCCGGCGGCACCGGCCGTCCCTACCTGGTCGAGGGCGTCGGCGAGGACTTCTGGCCCACCGCCTACGACCCGGCCATCCCGGACGAGATCATCGCGGTCTCCGACGCCGACTCCTTCGAGATGACCCGTCGCCTGGCCCGTGAGGAGGGCCTGCTGGTCGGTGGCTCGTGCGGTATGGCCGTGGTGGCGGCGCTCAAGGTTGCCGAGCGCGATCCGGACGCCGTGGTGGTGGTGCTGCTGCCGGACGGCGGCCGCGGCTACCTGTCCAAGATCTTCAACGACCAGTGGATGAGCTCCTACGGCTTCCTGCGCACCCGCCTCGACGGTTCGGACACCGAGGTGCACGTGGGAGACGTGCTGCGCGGCAAGTCCGGTGAGCTGCCGGACCTGGTGCACACCCACCCGCAGGAGACGCTGCGCGACGCCATCGAGATCCTGCGCGAGTACGGCGTCTCGCAGATGCCGGTGGTCGGTGCGGAGCCGCCGGTGATGGCGGGCGAGGTCGCGGGTTCGGTCACCGAGCGCGATCTGCTGTCGGCCGTCTTCGAGGGCCGCGCCAAGCTCACCGACCCGGTCGCCAAGCACATGAGCCCGGCCTTCCCGCTCATCGGCGCGGGCGAGCCGGTCGTGGCGGCCACCAAGCTGCTGGAGTCCACCGACGCCCTCATGGTCGTCGAGGACGGCAAGCCGGTCGGCGTCATCACCCGCCACGACCTGCTCGGTTTCCTCAGCACCGGCGCCCTCTCCTAGGTCGCGGCCGAGTATTCGCCGCCCGCCGGAACCACAGCTGGTTCCGGCGGGCGGACTGCTTTTCGCGGCTGCTCATCTCGCGAATCCGACGGTACGGAACCACCAGAGCGACGCCAGCGTCCATGCCAGCACGAAGCTGGTGAAGACCAGGGCGCCGAGGATCGGCAGCAGCCAGCCCGGTGTCCGATTCAGCCGCAGCGTCAGCATTTTCGAGGCGAAGGCGCCGTAGAACACCACGCCCGCGACGGAGTGCGCCATGACCCGGCCCGTGACGCCCCGGCCGAACTGGAAGCCGAAACTGTAGAGGCAGTAGAAGGCCACCGGCAGGCTGAGCAGGAAGGCCAGCACGCCGCGCAGCCGGTGGTAGATGTGCACCGATCGCGGCGCGTGGAAGCGGTAGATCCAGACGGCGGTCAGCAATTGGCCGCCGATCAGCACCAGCACCACGCTGCTCAGGTACGCCTTGAAGATCTGCGGTGCGGAGAAGCCCCAGGTGGGCAGGGGCTGGGTGCCGGGCCAGTAGTGGGTGCCGGCCATCCCGAGCGCGATCGCGACCGCCGCGCCGGCCAGCAGCACCGGCACCGCGATCAGATTGCGCCGAGACGCGGTGAAAACGTCTGTCAGCAAGGACTCTCGCCTCTGTGATTGGTGTGTCAGAAGGGGCATTGGAGATACCTCGACGGGTTACAGCCGACGGGTGCGTCGCCCGCGGTGCGGGCCGCGGTATGCACCGTTGCGGCGTCTTTATATTGCGTGAAAATTGGGACGAATGTGATTCGTGATAACCAATGTGGATTTGCTGAGCTGTTACTTTTGGAATGTGAAACGCCGATGAACGGCAAGAAATCAGGCAAATATCGGTATATCGCGATCTTGGGGCGATATTTTTCTGTGATCCGAAACACTTTGCGTTTCAAATTGAATCACCAGGTCAGTGCTTGTATTGATGCAGGTCCCGGGGCTGCTCGGCGAGCCAGTTCACCTTCTGTTCACTTTTGATTCAGGCTGTGTTCATAGCACGCAACCAAGCTGTGACCTTGTCGGAAACAGACCGCAAGTCTGAATGGCGCAAGGAGATGTGAACACACATGCGGAACGTGATCACTACATCGGTGCAATGAGGCACCGCGGCCGGAAGGTCGCAAAGGTCTCCACTGCACTCCGCGCAGTGTGCCAAACCCATTGACCCATAACGGGTTTCACAACAGCATCCACAACAGCCCGAGGTACGCAGACAGGCGTCGTGAGGCGCCTGCATGATCCTGCGCTGCCTTCTTCAGGCCCGCGAGCCCGAAACCGAACAGGAATCCAAATTCGCCATGCCCAAGAATGTTATGACTGCTCTCAGTGACCCTGCTAGACGTAGCAAGGTAGTTGCCACCGCTCGTACGGCCGGTGCCGCCGCCCTCGCTCTGGGCGTCTTCGGCTCCATCATCACCGCCGCCGGCGCCGCCGCCAGCGGAGATGTCCAGCCGGCCGCGCTGAAGGCCTCCCTGGCCGTCGCCGCGCCCGCCGCCGCTCCGGTCAAGGAACAGCCCGCTCCCGCCCCCGTCCCCGCCCCCGCGGCCGAGGTTGCGGCTCCGGCCCCGGCGCCCATGCCGGCCCCGCTGCCCGCTCCCGAGCCGGCGCCGGCCCCCGCGCCGCCCGCCCCCGTCTACGAGGAAAACCTGGACGGCTGGATCCGCCACGCGCTGGACATCATGGCCCAGCACGGCATCCCGGGTAGCTACGACGGCATCTACCGCAA
Organism: Nocardia sp. NPDC004711; assembly: GCF_053601595.1. Taxonomy (NCBI): domain Bacteria; kingdom Bacillati; phylum Actinomycetota; class Actinomycetes; order Mycobacteriales; family Nocardiaceae; genus Nocardia; species Nocardia sp. NPDC004711. The sequence goes on from NZ_JBSGCB010000025.1 coordinate 51,275, forward strand.
CATCATTCGCGAATCCAGCGGCAACCCGCAGGCGATCAACCTGTACGACTCCAACGCGGCCATGGGCATCCCGTCCAAGGGTCTGCTCCAGGTGATCGACCCGACCTTCAACGCGTACCACGTCGACGGCACCGCCTTCGACGTCTGGGACCCGGTCGCCAACATCGTGGCTGCCTGCAACTACGCGGCGCACCGCTACGGCTCGATGGACAACGTCTTCAGCGCCTACTGATCCGGTCCGACGACGTACCGGACGACACCGCGATGGCCTGCCCGATGAGGGCGGGCCATCGTTGTCGTCTCGGCCCGCGGTGCCTGTCGCTGGAGTCTCGGTGGCGGCCGTACCGCCATTTGGCTAATCTCAGGCATCTGATTTGGCAACTATTTCGCAAACGAGCGAACTCGACGATCGACCAGGCGTATAACGACCCCGAAGAGCAGTTCCGGCACACGGCCGGAACGGATAGCGAAGGGACGGGGTCATGCACACCTCGAGTTCGGCTATCGATATCCAGATCGGGCAGGGGCTCTCGAACGCGTGGAGTTCCATCGCCACGTGGGTGCCCAAATTCGTCGGGTTCCTGGTCATTCTGTTCATCGGCTGGCTCGTGGCCAAACTCGTGGCCAAGCTGGTGACCCGGATCCTGAACCGAGTCGGGTTCGATCGGCTGGTGGAACGCGGCGGCATCAAGGACATGCTGGCCCGCGGCAGTTACGACGCCACCGGCATCATCGCCAAGCTGGCCTATTACGCGATTCTGTTGATCACGTTGCAGCTCGGCTTCGGCGTCTTCGGCCCGAACCCGGTGAGCACCATGCTCAACGGCATCGTGGCCTGGCTACCCCGGCTGGCGGTCGCCATCGTCATCGTCTGTATCGCGGGCGCGATCGCGCGCGTCGTGCAGGACATGGTGTCGAACATGCTGAGCGGTCTGGACTACGGCCGCATGCTGGGACGCATTGCGGCGGTGTTCATCTGGGGCATCGGCATCATCGCGGCCCTCAATCAGATCGGGGTGGGAAGCTCGGTCACCATGCCGATTCTCATCACGGTGCTGGCGACGATCGGCGGTGTTCTCGTCGTCGGTCTCGGCGGTGGCCTGATCCGGCCCATGCAGGAGCGGTGGGCGGGCTGGCTCGACGCCATCGAGGGCGAAATGCCCGAGGTGAAGGGGCATGCGCAGGCCTATCAGCGGGGCCGTGAGGATGCGGCCCGCCAGCGGCAGGCGCAGGAGGCGGCCATGTGGGCGCAGCGCTCGGCGACCCGGCCCATGATGGCGGGGCAGGGCATGGGCCAGATGCCTCCGGGCAAGTGGGCCGAGCCCGAGAGCGGCCAGATGGGTTACGGGCAACCCGGATACGGCCAGCAGGGCGGCCACGGACCGGGCGGCGGTGGCCAGATGCCGCCGCAGCAGCCCGGGCAGATGCCGCCGCAGCAGCCCGGGCAGATGCCGCCGCAGCAGCCCGGGCAGATGCCGCCGCAGCAATCCGGGCAGATGCCGCCGCAGCAATCCGGGCAGATGCTGCCGCCGCAGTCTGGGCAGATGCCGCCACAGCCTGGCCATATGCCGCAGCAGCCCGGCCAGATGCCGCCCCAATCCGGACAGATGCCCGCACAACCCGGCCAGATGCCGCCGCCCGGACAGCCGATGCCGCCCGGACAGCCCCCACGTTCCAGCGGGCAGATGCCGCGGCCCGGCAGTCAGGACCGGGGAGATCGCGACGACATGGCCTGATTCCGTGCCGCCGGAAACCGAGCAGCCCCGGGGTCTCTACCCGGGGCTGCGTCACGTCATCGTGAGGTCAGGAGGCGCGGGCCAGCGAGCAGACGCCCGCCAGGCGCAGGTGGAGCCAGTCGGCGTCCTGCCAGTCGAGCAGGGAGTGGGGGAGGACGGCCTCGGCTTCGCGCAGGTCCTCGAGGATGCCGCGGGCGTAGCCGGCCAGCAGGACACTTGCCGGGACGAGGCCGGAGTTATCGACGCCGAGGTCGAGGATGTCGCGGATGGCCGCGGCATGCTGGTCGATCGCTGCGGACACACCGGGGAAGACGGCCGCGGCCTCCGCGGCGGGGGCTCCATGGGTGCGCTGCAGGCGGTTCAGGGTTTTACGCGCCGAAACGACGAGCAGGGCGGAGCCGGGCACAAACACCCGGTGATGCTAGCAATCGACCGGCACCTGGAGGACCGGCTGTGACATATCGCGCAATTCGCCGGAACTGCCGGTCAGCGGAACGCTTTCGCGCCTGTCAGGGCCTCGCCGAGGACGAGCTGATGCACTTCGGCGGTGCCCTCGTAGGTGAGGACGGACTCCAGGTTGTTGGCGTGCCGCAGCACCGGGTACTCGAGGGTGATGCCGTTCGCGCCCAGGATGGTCCGGCACTCGCGCGCGATCTTGATGGCCTCGCGGGTGCTGTTCAGCTTGCCGGCGCTGATCTGCTCGTTGGAGATCTCGTGCCGATCCTTCAATCGGCCGAGGTGCAGCGCCAGCAGTTCGCCCTTGCCGAGTTCGAGCGCCATGTCGGCCAGTTTGGCCTGGGTGAGCTGGTAGGCCGCCAGCGGCTTGTCGAACACCTCGCGGGTCCGCGCGTATTCGATTGTGGCGGACAGGCAGTCGCGGGCCGCGCCGAGCGCGCCGAAGATGATGCCGAACCGCGCCTCGGACAGGCAGCCCAGCGGCGCGCGGAGTCCGCGGGCCTCGGGCAGCAGGGCGTCGGCGGGCAGCCGGACGCCGTCGAGGGAGAGTTCCGCGGTGATCGACGCGCGCAGCGACAGCTTGTGCTTCATCTCGCGAGCGCTGAAACCCGGTGTGTCCGTGGGTATTACGAATCCGCGGATCACATCCCGCTCACCCTCGCGCGACTGCGCCCACACGACGGCCACGTCCGCGACGGACCCGTTGGTGATCCACATCTTCGACCCGTCGAGGATCCAGTCGTCCCCGTCCCGCCGCGCTCGCGTTCGCATGCCGCCCGGGTTCGAGCCGAAGTCCGGCTCGGTCAGCCCGAAGCATCCGATCACCCGGCCCGCCGCCATCTCCGGCAGCCACCGCAGCTTCTGCTCCTCGGACCCGTACTTGTGGATCGCCGTCATGGCCAGCGACCCCTGCACCGAAACCATGCTGCGCACACCCGAATCCACGGCCTCCAGCTCCAGGCAGGCCAGCCCGTACGCCGTGGCCGACGTCCCCGCGCACCCGTACCCGTCCAGATGCATCCCCAGCAGCCCGAGCTTCCCCAGCTCCGGCGCCAGCTCTCGCGCCGGAAATGTCCCCGCCTCGAACCATTCCGCCACCCCCGGCCGCAATCGCTCCGCGGCGAAGGCGCGCACCGTATCCCGGATCGCCCGCTCCTCGTCACTGAGCAGGGAATCGATGGCGAACAGCTCGTCCACGGTGACCATGCGCCCACCCTAGAACCGCCGCCGGCGGCTTCACAACGCCGCGCCGGGACCGGGCCGACGGCCGGCAGCGCCGGGTCCGGTGCCGACCGCGCCGGCGGCCCGCTCGGTCTGCGGGGTCAGACCAGGGGTTTCCGCTCCGAGCAGGGTGCCGGCCGTGGTCGTTCGGCGCGCAGGCAGCGGTGGCTGCGGTGCGGGCCCGACCCGGGGCGTTGGCGAATCTGCAGCGTCTTTAGGCTGTTCGCATGAGCGAGCTGGGTTTTTCTACACGGGCGGTGCACGCCGGGTTCGATCCGGACCCTCAGACCGGTGCGGTGAACGTGCCGATCTATGCGAGTTCGACGTTCGCCCAGGACGGTGTCGGCGGGATGCGCGGCGGGTACGAGTACGCGCGCACCGGGAACCCGACCCGGACGGCGCTGGAGGCGAACCTGGCGGCGCTCGAATCCGGCACCTACGGGCGGGCTTTCGCCTCGGGTATGGCGGCCACCGACTGCGCGATCCGGGCGAACCTGCGGCCCGGTGACCACATGGTGATCCCGAACGACGCGTACGGCGGCACCTTCCGGCTCATCGACAAGGTGTTCACCCAGTGGGGGATCGAGTACTCGGTCGCGCCGGTGTCGGATGTGGACGCGGTCGCCGCGGCCATGCGGCCCAACACCAAGCTGGTGTGGATCGAGACGCCGACCAACCCGCTGCTGAACGTCGGCGATATCGCGGCCCTGGCCGACGTGGCGCACGCGGGCGGCGCGAAGCTGGTGGTGGACAACACCTTCGCCTCGCCCTACCTGCAGCAGCCGCTGCTGCTGGGCGCGGACATCGTGCTGCACTCGACCACCAAGTACCTGGGCGGGCACTCGGACGTGGTGGGCGGCGCGCTGATCACCAACGATCAGGAGATGGACGCCAAGTTCGCGTTCCTGCAGAACGGTGCGGGCGCGGTCCCGGGCCCGATGGACGCCTTCCTCACCATGCGCGGCATCAAGACGCTGGCCCTGCGCATGGACCGGCACTGCGACAATGCCGAAACCATTGCCGAGTTCCTCGCCAACCACCCGAAGATCGCCCAGGTCATCTACCCCGGCCTGCCCGAGCACCCCGGCCACACCGTGGCCCAGAAGCAGATGCGCCGCTTCGGCGGCATGATCTCGGTGCGCGTCCACGGCGGCAAGGACGCGGCCCTCGCCTTCTGCGCCAAGACCAAGATCTTCACCCTCGCCGAATCGCTCGGTGGCGTCGAATCCCTCATCGAGCACCCCGGTGCCATGACCCACGCCTCCACCGCCGGCTCGGCCCTCGAGGTCCCCGCCGACCTGGTCCGTCTCTCCGTCGGCATCGAGGACATCAGCGACCTGCTGTCGGACATCGAGCAGGCCCTGGCCTGACCACCTCCCCGAGCCTTTAACGGGCGGCCGGGTGCCGTGCTCGGTCACACACCCGTGCCGGCGGTCGGGATCCGAGCCGATTTCGGGGGTACCCGGTGAGTTACCCCGGGCCTCCCGAAATCAGCTGTCGCTTTCCGAAAAACAAAGCGCCGCACCATTTTTGGTGCGGCGCTTCGCTGTTCGCGGCCGGTGCCGACAAACATTGCGGCCCCGGCGTCCGTGTTGGACCGGGGCCGCGAATCCGTCGGTCGTAAATCAGCTGTGGTAGGGCTCCGCGGAGACCAGCGTCACCTTCATGGTGTTGCCATTGGGCAGAGTGTATTCGCGGGTTTCGCCGACCTTGGCGTTGATGAGGGCGCCGCCCAACGGGGAGTTGGGGGAGTAGGTCTCGAGGTCGGCGCTGCCGAGGCCCTCTTCGCGGGTGGCGATGAGGAAGGTTTCGGTGTCGGTCTCGTCGCCGTCGTAGTAGACCTTGACGACCGAGCCGGGCAGGGCGACGCCGGACTTGGTGGGCGCGACGCCGACCTTGGCGTTGTTCAGCAGCTCCTGCAGCTGGCGAATGCGCGCCTCCTGCTGGCCCTGCTCCTCACGCGCCGCGTGGTAACCGCCGTTCTCCTTGAGGTCGCCCTCTTCACGGCGCTCGTTGATTTCGGCCGCGATGACGGGACGGTTGGCGATGAGCGCGCCGAGTTCGCTCGTGAGCCTCTCGTGCGACTCCGGGGTCAGCCAAGTCACGGTCTCAGTCATCTCGATCACTCCCTAGTAGTTGTCCCCGGCAAGCCGGGATTCCCTGATGCCCGCTACCGTGGCCATCCGGAGATGGGCACAGCAGCAGTGGACAGCCAGAGCGATCCCTGGGGAGAGTCCCGACAGCGCCGGCCGTCAATGCAGCAAACACGGCTCCGAACGCCGGAACCGTGTATCGCGTCATTTTAGCACGATTCGGAAAGACGCAGGTAGAAGCATCAAAGCGGGTCGCTTAACGGACGATTCACCCGGCGCGCAGATAGGCCGGCACATGGTCGCTGCACCCGTAGACATTGCCGGCGCCGGCCCGTCGGGTGGTCTTGATCGTGGTGACCACGCGGACGGTGCCGGAGTCGGAGCCGGGCACCAGGATCTCGCGGCGGCCGACCTCGTCGGTGTCGCCGTCCATGGCCCGGACGAAGCAGACGACCGCCTGGCCCGGATCCTTGCGTGTCACTTTGAAATCCACGCTGACCGTGGAGTCGTCGACGATCGTGTAGCCGATCCGATCCGGTTCGATGGCCTGCGGCCCGTAGGTGCGGTAGCCCAGATAGGAGACCCCGAGCCCGGCGAGGATGACGACCGCTCCGAGGGCGTAGGGGAGCCAGCGGCGGGTCTTCCGAGGCGCAATCCCGTACCGGTCAGCCGGTCTTTCACTCATATCGGGGACGCTCCCGGGGGGTAGGTCGGAACAAACAACGATCGGATGGAACTATAGGGAATGCATATCTGATGCCTGTGTCTGGACTCGGTACGTGCGGTCAGGGTCCGGAGGCGGAAGCTTGCGTAACCACGCAGGACCCCTGCACGTGCCAATTGATACAGCTCGACGCTACGAGGTGGAAAACGTGATCGGTGAGGTGAACGAGAAGTGAGTGGTCTTCGCCTCATGGCGGTGCACGCGCATCCCGACGACGAATCCAGCAAGGGCGCGGCGACCACCGCGCGCTATGCCGCCGAAGGCAATGACGTGCTGGTCGTCTCCCTCACCGGTGGGGAACGCGGCGACATCCTGAACCCCGCCATGGACACCCCCGGCATCAAGGACCGCATCACCGAGGTCCGCCGCGAGGAGATGGCCGCCGCCGCCGAGGCGCTCGGCGTCCGCCAGACCTGGCTCGGCTTCGTGGATTCCGGTCTGCCGGAAGGCGATCCGCTGCCGCCGCTGCCCGAGGGCAGCTTCGCGCTGGTGCCTCTGGAGGAGGCCACCGAGGCGCTGGTGCGCGTGGTCCGCCAGTTCAGGCCGCACGTCATGACCACCTATGACGAGATGGGCGGCTACCCGCACCCGGATCACATCATGTGCCACAAGGTGTCGGTCGCGGCCTTCGAGGCGGCGGGCGATCCGGAGCGGTTCCCCGACGCGGGCGAGCCCTGGCAGCCGCTCAAGCTGTACTACAACCACGGCTTCAGCCTCACCCGGCTGGAGGTGTTCGCCGACGAGTACGCGCGCCGCGGCGAGCCCTTCCCCATGCAGGACTGGATGGACCGCATGCGCAAGTACGCCGCCGAGCGCGGCGACATCATGGCGCGGGTCACCACCCAGGTAGAGTGCGCCAAGTACTTCCCGCAGCGTGACGACGCCCTGCGCGCCCACGCCACCCAGATCGACCCCAACGGCGCCTTCTTCGCGATTCCGCTCGAGATGCAGCAGCGACTGTGGCCCACCGAGGAGTTCGAGCTGGCCAAGACCCGGGTCACGACCGCGATCCCGGAGACCGACCTGTTCGCGGGAATCGACGAGGCCGATTCCGGCTTCGACGCCGCCGACACCGAGGACACCGACCGATGATGCTCACGCTGCTCGCCCAGGGCACCAACTCGCCCACCGGACCCGAGTTCGGCAAGGCGTCCCCGCTGGGTCTGGTCATCGTGCTGGTGCTGCTGGCCGGCACCATCCTGCTCATCCGGAATATGAACAGGCATATCAAGAACCTGCCCGCCGAGTTCTCCCCGGAACATCCGGAGGCGGACCAGGAGGCCGACGAGGGCACCGAGCACGGCATCGCGGCGCATGCGGATCAGGAGGCCGCGCAGGCGGAGGACACCGAGTCCGAGCCGCGCGGCGAGACCAAGCCGGAAGCCACCAACGGCACCGCCTGAATCCGCTCGGCATCCCACGACCCCGGTCCGGTGACCGGGGTCGTGGCATATCCGGGGCCGCCGGAACAAACAGCGGGCGCTGGCTGCGCGAGGAAGCGGCTGTGGCCGCGAATTCCATTGCGCTGGCGGGTGATTCGGCGGGCGGCAATCTTATCGCGGCGCTGCTGCTGGAGCTGCGCGATGCCGGGGCGGCGCTGCCCCCGGCAGCCGTGCTGCTCTCGCCCGGGTTGGATATGAGCGCTTCCGGGGTCTCCATGACCGAGCTCGACGGCCGGGACGCGATCTTCACCGCCGGCATGCTGCGGGGTGTCTTCGCCGCCTATCTGAATGGCGCTGATCCCCGAATTCGTTCGGCCTCACCGCTTTTCGGTGACCCGGCCGGCCTGCCGCCGCTGCTGATCCAGGTCGGCACGGCCGAAGTGCTGCTCAGTGACTCCGAGGGCTTCGCGGCCGCCGCGCGGGCCGCGGGCGTCGATGTGACGCTGTCGCTCGGCGAGGGTCTCCCGCATGTCCTCCCGATCATGCGGGACACCCCGGAGGCGGCGGCCGCCACCGGCGGGATCGCGGCCTTCCTGCGCGAGCATCTCGGCTGAGGCCGGGATTCAGACCAGCGTCTCGGTCTCGTACGCGGGCAGCCGGTAGTCCTCGGCCTTGGGCTCGAACAGCTTCCGGGTCAGCGGGAGCATCGGGCCCGAGGTCATGATCCGCATATTGAGCCGGCCCAGGGCGGTCAGGACCTTCGACTTCGGGAGCATCATCTGGATGCCGCCGCCGGGAAGTTCCTTGGCCGCGTCCAGAAACGGGGTCACCCGCTCCTGGTAGCGGGCCAGCGCGCCGGGCAGATCGTCCGGGGTGGCGGCGATTTCGCCGGTCAGGATGTACGCGCCCACCAACGCCATCGCCGTGCCCATGCCGGTCAGGGGGGATCCGCAGTAGCCGGCGTCGCCGGCCAGGGTGACCCGCCCGGCGGCCAGCGTCGGCATGTCGATGCGGGCCAGCACGTCGAAGTAGAAGTCGGGTGCGCCGGGCATGGCCGCGAGCGCGGTGGGCGCGTGCCAGCCGGCCTCGGCGAGCATGTCGGTGATGAGGCGCTGCTGGGCGGCGACATCGCGGCGCAGCGCGGGGTTCTCCGAGGTGCGGAGGGTCAGGATGGCCTTGGCGGTGCGCGGGTCGCGGTCGGGGCGGATGCCGACGGCGGCGCTGGGCACCGAGTGCATGGCGAACCAGCCCGGCTTGGTGTCGGCCGGGGTGGGCATGGTGAAGAAGGCGGTGTAGCCGCCCAGGTACGTGGAGAACTGTTCCTCCGGCCCGAAGGCGAGGCGACGGACCGCCGAGTGCACACCGTCCGCGCCGACCACCAGGTCGAAGCGCCCGTTCGCGCCGGAGCCGAAACCGACGGTGACGCCGGTGTCGTCCTGGTCGAGGGTCTCGATCCACTCGCCGTAGCGGTAGTCGAGCTTGCCCGGAGTTTCGGCCAGCAGGTCGAGCAGCACCTGGTTCAGATCGCCGCGGGTGATCTCGATTTCGGCGACCGGGCCCTTGCCGTCGAATGCCTCCACCGGCAGGGCGGCGTATTCGGTGCCCTTGCGGTCGACCCAGGCCATGCCCAGCTCTTCGAGCTGGTATTTGCGGATGCCCGGCATCAGGCCCATCCGCTCGGCGACCTCCTTGCTCGCGGCGCGCAGGTCGACGGCCTGGCCGCCGGGGCGGGGCGCGGTGGCGCGCTCCACGACGGTGACCCGGGCGCCGGCCCGGAGCAGTTGCAGCGCAACGGCATTGCCGGCGATGCCGCCGCCGGAAACGAGGATGTGCAGCGAGTTGGCGGTGGTGTTCATGGTGTCGGGCCCTCCCGGTTGGCTCTAACGTCTAAGACAAATGTACTAAAAGGTTCGCACGCTTGTCTAGTACAAATGTCTCAGGCATACCTGTCTGGGGATATGCGCTTCCGGGAAGGTGCTCAGCCGAGGGTCGGGGTGTCGTAGACGGTGAACCCACCCTTGCCGTCGGTGTCCATCCCGAGGAATCGATCGGCGTGGAAGGGGTTGTTGGCCAGCAGCCGCACCACGGTGTCGTCGGGGTCGGCGAGATCCAGGATCGCGCCGTACGGGCCGCGATCGATCACCTCGCCGCGGGTGTACTCCAGTTCGTCGGCGCGGGCGGCGAAGGCGTGCAGGTCGTCGACCGAGTCCACCTCCAGGGCGAATACGTCGAAGCCGCGGAAATCCGGTGTGCCCGCGCAGTATTCGCGCTCCCACAGCGCGATGCCGAAGCCGGACGGGTGCATGAGCTGTGCCCCGCGCAGCTCACCCTCCTCCCGGAACTCGCCCGCCAGGCGCAGATCCAGCAGGTCGCAGTACCAGGCGACACTGCGCGCCAGGTCGCTGACCGGCAGTTTGACGTGGCGGATGCGGACCAATCCGGCCATGGTGCCTCCTGATCGGGGTGCGGCGAGCGGGGCATGAACCCCTGAAGGATGCCACTTCGCCACGCCGCTGACGCGGAATGGCACTCTCCTGGCGCGAGCGGCCACCGCCCGGATGGGGCGCCGGCTCCTAACCGTTTTTGGTGGCCACGCCCGTGATCAGCGGTCGAACGATCGGGGGCATTGCCCGCCACGGCATTTCCTGCACGTCTTCGAGCTCCAGCCCGGACGCCCGGATCAGCTCGAGGGTGGCGCGGTTGCAGTGGCAGCCCTCGGCGAACCGGCGCCACGGCTCGGCGAGACGGTCTTGCCAAGCGGAAAGTCGCGGCGACTGGGAACGTACGTGCTCGAGAAACAGCAGCTGGCCGCGGGGACGCAGCACGCGCTCGATCTCCCGCAACACCGGATCCGGGTCATCGACAGTGCACAGCACGAGTGTGGAGACGACCGTATCCACAGTTCCATCCGCGAACGGCAGTTTTTCGGCCGATGCGTCGAGCACACGTGCGGGATGTCGGCTGCGACCCAGCCTCCGCGCCAACCGTGTCCGCATCGCGGCCTCCGGTTCGGTCAAGATCAGCTCGTCCAGGCCGTCCGGGTAGTACCCCAGGTTGAGGCCGGTACCGCTGCCGAGCTCGACAGTCCGCCCCCTCGCACGGCTGAGCAAATTTCGCCGGCGAGCGCCCATCCCCGCCTTCTCGCCCATCCACAGCAGCGGGTCGTACAGCGTCGCGAAAGCCCGGGCCCACAGGTCCGAGCCCTCCGCCGCTGCCGCCGGGGCGGCGCCACTGCTCACAGACTCGACAGTACGCCGGACGGGCATCATCGCCTATGCCCAGCTCCTCGAGCAGGCGGTGACAGTTACCGATGCGCTTACTCTGCGGGTCGGCGGGGGAATACGTACCGGAAGGTCCGAGTTAACGGGAGTCTCAGCGCAATTCCGTGAGAAGGCGCAATTCCGTGAGAAGGTGGCAGAGATGGCGACTACGGTCCTGGACCGGTCCGGCAATGCGGTCGATACCGTCTCGTCCCATGTGGTGGGGGTGATCGCGGACGCGGCGCGGCGGGCGGGCGCCGAGACGGAGCAGATCGCCCAGTTGCTCGGTCGTGATCCGGCCCTGCCGTTCGACGACACGGCGCGTATTCCGACCGCGACGGCGTCGCGGCTGTGGGAGCTGCTGGACCGGCTGGCGGGACCCGAGGCCGGAGTGCTGGCCGCGGACGTGGCCGAGCTGGGGCGGCTGCACGTGTGGGACTACCTCATCGGCAATGCGCCCACACTCGCCGAGGGCCTGCGCGACGCGGCGCGCTACAACAACACCATCTGCGACCGCCGCGTCGATATGGAGGTGGTGGAGGACGGATCCCTGCTCACCGCACGCTATCTCGATCTGCCGCATCGGGGCGCGGCCGCGGCCGCCAACAAGGAATTCGTCATGGCGGTGATGGTGCGGCGGGCGACGGAGAGTTTCGGCGACGCGGGCCGGCCGGTGCGGGTCGACTTCTCGCACCGGGGTCCCGACGATCGTGCGCACCTGATCCGTGCCCTCGGCACCGGGAACATCCACTTCGGTCAGGACCGGGACGCGCTCACCTTCCTTACCACCGCGGAGACCGGTGGCCGGACGAATGATCCTGTCCTGCAGGGGATTCTGCGATCGCACGCGCAGAAGCTGATCGACTCGATCGGGCCCGAACCGGCCTGGCCGGATGTCTTCCGCGCGGCGCTGCGCGCGGCGCTGCCGGAGTCCGGCGGCGACGGGGTGGGCTTGGAGGAGGTGGCCACCGCCCTCCGGATCAGCGACCGGACCCTGCAGCGCCGCCTGGCCGAGCACGGCACCAGCTGGCGCGCGGAGCTCGAGATCGTGCGGCGGGACACGGCGATCGCCCTGCTGCGCGACCACACGGTGCCGGTGCGGTCGGTGGCGTTGCGCCTCGGGTACCGCGATCACCGGGTGCTGGCCCGGGCTTTCCGCCGCTGGACCGGGCAGTCACCCGCGAGCTTCCGCCGGGATCAGCCGCGGTGACCGCCGCTGCGCAGGCGCACCGCGGCCCACTCAGCTCACGTCGGTCCAGCGCTGCTGGGCGCGGCGCAGCGACCTCGGATCGGAGTAGCCGAGGCGGCGGGCGCGCTCGGCCTGGGTGAGGCCCAGCGGCTGGTCGAGAACCTGTTGCCTGCGGGCCTTTTCGAGCTCGTACCGCCAGGATGTGCCCTCCTCGGCGAGGCGGCGCTGCAGGGTGCGACGGCCGGTCAGCAGCCGGCGGGCCACCGCGTCGATGGTCACCGCGCCGTCGATCAGCATCGACGCCAGCTCTTGCTGCAGCCGGTCGGACCAGGTGGTGATGCGCGGTGGCGCCGTCATCTCGGCCTGCTGCACCAGGATTCGGTTCAGGACCGGGTCGGCGCGCAGCAGCGGCAGCGCCAGATCGGCGTTCCGGAAGGTGACGCGATTGGTGGCCGCCCCGAAATCGATTCGGGGCGTGCCGAACAGCTCGGTGAGCGCGGTCAGCTCCGCCCGGCCCTTGGGCGCCCGCTGCCGCAGTCGCACATCCACCGGCACCACGTGCTGGCCGGTGGCCGTGCGCATTTTCACGACCATCCCGCACAGACCGGTGTGCATGGCCAGTTCGCTGCCGCGGCCCTCACCCCGGGCCAGGCCGGTGTACACCGTCGTCACACCGTCCGGATCCGCGTCGGCGACCGCCCGGAACTCCCGGTTGGTCGAGCACGCGTCCATGAATCGATCGGTGAGCGCGAGTCCCGCACCCAGGGTGGGCGCGGTCAGCAGCAGGTAGTCGATGATGCCGAGCTGTCCGGGCGTGTACTCGAGTGCGGTGCGGACGGCGATGGCGGGATCCTGGGTTTCGTGTTCGACGAGTTCCCACAGCCGCAGGTACCGCTCGCTGGGCACCATGGATTCGGGGGAGGTCAGCAGCCAGCCGGGCAGGTCCGCGGCGAGCGCCAGGCGATGTCGCGTGTCGTCGGACACTCCGATCGTGCTCAGCACATACCCCGGCAGCAGCACGGTGTCCATCACCTGTGCGTCGGGGTCGAGCCCGGCCCCGGTGGGGGCGTGAATACCGGTGGGGTGGATGGTCATTGGGTTCCCGGGAGTGGAGCGTCATCGACGGGCGGTGGCATCGTGTTGCACTCACGGTGCAATGCACGAGGGTCCAAATTAGACTGTGCGGTGCGGTTTTTGAAACAGGACGCACGACGTGGGTGACTTCAGCGTCCGAGGTGACGGCTGTCCGGCCGGTCAGCGGCCGGGCAGCAATGGCGGGGTTGCGGTCCCGAAGGTCCCGTTCAGAAGTAATCGGTGGTCGCTAAGCTGCGGCGATGATCGGCAATACCATCTCGTCGCGGCTGGCGGCCCTGGTCCGGGAGGCGGCGCTGCGGGCGGGAGCGTCGGCGTCGCAACTCTTCAGCGTGCTGGAGCTGGAGGCCGATCAGCTCGGCGACGATCTGGTGCGGGTTCCGACCGGCTCGGCGTGGCGGGTCTGGGAGCTGATCTATGCGGCCGCGGGGCCGACGGGAGGTCTGTGCGCGGCGGCCACGGCGACGCGGGGGAGCCTGTCGGTGTGGGACTACCTGTTCTCCAGCGGGCCGACGCTGGCCGAAAGTCTGCGCAGCGTGGTCGAATTGCGCGCCGTCGTCGCGGATCCGCTCGGTGGCGGCCAGGTGCTGGAGAGCGGCGGGTTGCTCATCGTCCGGGATACCGCGACCGTCGAACCGGGTCCGATCCTGGGGCTGGTCGAGGAGTTCACGCTCGCGGTGATGCTGCAGCGGGCCCGTGAGGCGACCGGGCATCCGCTGGTTCCGGTCCGGGTGGCGTTCCGGCACCGCGCGCCGCGCAATCACCGGCAACTCGTCGAGGCGTTCGGTACCAACCGGATCTGCTTCGAGGCCCCGCACTCCGAGCTGACCTTCCTCGATGCGGCGGCCCTGCCCACCGGGGGCGACCCGAACCTGGGCCGGATCCATCGCGACTACGCGGAACTGCTGCTCGCCAGTGCGCGTCCCGTGCCCAGCCCGATCGGCAGGATCCGGGCGGTGCTGCGCGAGGCGATGGCGTGCGGCGAACTCGAACTCGATCAGGTCGCCGCCCGGCTCGCCGTCAGCCCGCGCACGCTGCAACGTCGTCTGCAGGAGCTGGGCACCAGCTGGCGTGCCGAGGTCGACACGGTCCGCCACGAGCACGCGTCGGATCTGTTGCGCGGCACCGATCTCCCCATGTACGCGATCGCGGCCCGGCTCGGCTACACCGACCCGAGGGCGCTGCGGCGGGCGTTCCGCCGTCAGGCGGGGCAATCGCCGGACGAGTTCCGCCGGTGGGCGGCCACCGGTTCGATATCCGGGTAGCCGGCGTTCTTCAGGCGTGGTCGGTGGTGAGGTGGAGGTAGGCGGTGTCGAGGGGGATGTCGACCGCGAACCAGGCCGCGGGCCGGTCGTCGTCGCGGGGGCACCAGGCGGTCGCGATGCAGAGCCGGGCCACCTCCGTGGTGGCGAGACCGGGTAGCCGCCACTGGATTCCGGCCGGATCCAGGTAGCGCACACCGTATTCGCAGTCGTCGTCATTGCCGTCGGCGGGCAGCTGGTCCGCCCAGTCGGCGGGCATGAGCCGGCCGTCGGCGGCCTGCATGGCCAGCAGTTCGGAATCCGGGCCGCCGATCGACACCGAGAAGCGGTCGTTCTCGGCGGTCACGGCCGCGAGGCATTCACCGGAGTCGGGACCACAGAACGTGTCCGCGGACAGATCGGTCAGTTCGGCCGAGAAGGACAGCGCGGGCACCGCCGAATGCGCCTGCACCTGCCAGATTCCCGCCCACATGGGTACGGCCGCGCCGCCGTCCCAGGCCGGCATCTCGATGCGGCCCAGGAGCAGATCGACCGTGGCGTCCCGGTGCCGCCAGCGGTGCAGGTGCGAGCCGTTCGCCAAGCGCCACACGGCATCCGGACCGGTCGGTACCCGTTCCGAGCCGAGCGCGACAGCGAACACGACGGTGCCGAGCGGCGTATCGATCACGGCGGGATGCCGGTCGACCTGGTGCAGGCGGTCGGTGGGAAGCATGCGCCCCATCATGCACCCCGGCGAATGGACACCCGATCTCCGGTGCGGGCGAACGGCCCGGCGGGGGTGGGTTCCCTTCGGGCCGTTCATGTTTCCGATCCGGCCGGCTCCCGCCGCGCCGGACGGGAACGCCGAATACCCGAGCACCTGTCGCAGATACAGGTTCAGGAAGAACCACATCGGCACCCACGCCGCACCCAGCAGCACCTGCGCGCGATTGGCCGCGCCCAGATCCGGGGCCCGGAAGATGCTCAGCGGCATCAGCGGTTCCTTGCGCCGGGCCTGAATCGCGACGAACGCGCCCAGCAGCACGACGGCCCCGAACACCGCCACCAGCGCGATCGGGATATTGATGTAGAAAACCCAAGGCCACGAGGCGGATTGGGTGATCAGCCCGCCCAGGAACACGCCTGCGGTGCGATGATCGAGGTGTCCATGATGACCATGAACTGGGCGAGGGCGATGAGCCCCAAGGCGATCCGGCGCCGCGACGGCGGCGGCGCGGAGTACCGGGTGGACATAGGCATCACTCCCTGACAGAGATCTCGGGCGGCCGGTCGGCCACTGGCAGTTCCAAACCGTCTTTGATACCCCTATTGGGTATGCAGGAATATTGGTTGCTGTGACCTATCTCATACCCCTTAGGGGTATGAGATATCCAGTACCAGCCCTACTCCTCGCGAGAAGGTGAGTGGTTGCCCCGATCGAAAACAAGGTCTGCCGATGCTGCGGTGTGGCCTGAAAACCCTGTTCAGCGACGGTGTGGCCACCTCATTGAACGATTGCCGTGATGTAGCCTCATCTTCCTGTCTCGCAGTGTAGATGTCGAATCGATTTCGATGTCGAATTTCGGCGCTGTTACGATCTCGAATCGTGTTCGAAAATCTGTCGACACCTCGGGCTTCCACCCGCCCTGCTCCGGTCCAGCGCCGGGGAGTCAAGCGCGTGCAGGCCATTCTCGACGCCGCCGAGGCGTTGCTCGGTGAGCGGGGCTACGAGGCTGCCACCCTCAAGGCGATGGGCGAGCGAACGGGCATTCCGGTGGCCTCGGTGTATCACTACTTCGCTGACCGGCATCAGGTTGAAACCGAGCTGGCGCACCGGTATCTGCGCGAACTCGACGAACGTCTGCGTGTCGCGTTGGGTCGCAGCGAGCCGGGCACCCTGCGCGACGCCTGCGACACGGTCGGCGACCTGTATCTCGCTTACATGCGCGAACATCCGAGCTTCGGCGAGCTGTGGTTCTCGGGGCGTAGCTCGTTGCTCAGCGGACTGGCGCAGACGTTCGACGCGTCGCAGGCGCGGCAGCTGTGGTGTCACCTCACCGAGCGGGCCCTGATTCGTCCCGATACCCCGCCGGTCGTTGTCGAACTCGCCTTCGAGGCCGCCGACAGGCTCTTCGATGTCGCCTTTCGGCGCTCTCCGGAGGGGGATGACGCCACGATCGACGAGGCGAGTCGCCTGGTCGCTGCGTACCTGGGGACATACGCGCCACGGCACTGAGGCAAGGAATGTCCCGGCCCCGTCGGGCGGTCGCCGTCGAGTCGGGCGCCATGCGCAGGTCGGCCGACTGTTGACACCCTCACACCATGGCCCTTAAATTCGAATTCGATTCGATATTGAACTGCATCGCGGAGGCTGCCCGCCGCGTTGCGCGATGTCGCCCTGCACACGACGACACCAAGAGAACGGAGTGGTCTCGTGGCCAACTGTGATGACGTCGTCGACATCAGCGATGCCGGAGTGCTCGTTCCGCCGCAAGGAGAGCCGCGCGGGCATCCTGCTGGACTTCTTCGCGAAGGCAGCGGTCCGGCAGACCTATCCCTGGCGCGGTGGCCTGTCGGCTCGCGTCACCGGCACTCGCGATCCTGTGCCGAATCGGACTTCCCCCAGCGATGACAGAGGAGAGATCACCATGATGTCCGTAGCCGACTCGCGCCGCCGCCCGGAGGCCGCCAAATGACCACTGCGATCATCGAAATAGCGCGCTCGCGCAACCCTTTCGACCAATCGGCGTTGACCAGGGACGCGCGGGGAATCGCGCACTACACCGATGTGCCGGCGACGTTGCCGGACCTGGTGCGCGCGCACGTCGACACGCACCCCGATGTCGAGGCGGTCGTCGAGATCGGCGGTGATCGGCTGACCTACGCCCGGCTGTGGGAACGCGCGTCGCGGGTGGCCGGTGGGCTTCGGGCGCTCGGCGTGCGGCGCGGGGATCGAGTCGCCCTGCGATATCCGGCCGGTGTGAACTGGGTGCTGGCCTTCTGGGGCACGGTGTTCGCGGGCGGCATCGCGGTGCCGGTCAATACGCGCTCGGCTCGTCCGGAGGTGGAGTTCGTGCTCGACGACGCCGATGTGACGGTCGATCTGGCGGCCGATACTCCACTGCCCGACGGCGATCCGTACGTGGCGGAGGGTCTCGGCGCCGGTGATGTGGCAGCGCTCTTCTACACCTCCGGTACGACCGGACACCCGAAAGGTGTTCCGACGACACACGAGGCTTTCATCACCAGCGCCGAGAACATGATTCGCTGTTCCGGCATCTCCCGTGACGCCGGCCCGGAGCTGCGCACCCTCATCTCCGTGCCCCTGTTCCATGTGACGGCCTGCAATTCACAACTGCTGGTCGCCGCGTACGCCGGCGGCACCTCGGTGATCCTGCCCGCACTCGACCTGCCGGCACTGATCGAAGCTATTGCCGCGGAACGCATTTCCTTCCTCGTGACGGTGCCCGCGGTGTACTCCCTGCTGCTCCGTCATCCGAATTTCGCCGACGCGGACGTGTCCCGGGTCCGCATAGTCGGGTACGGTGGCGCGCCGATCGCGCCGTCGCTGGTACAGGCGTTGCAGGCGGCGTTCCCCCGGGCGACCGTGATGAACGGTTACGGCATGACGGAGTCGGCGTCCTTGATCGCGGTGCTACCGGACCAGGACGCGATCGAGCACGCTGATTCGGTCGGCTACGCGGTGCCGTCGGTGGATCTGGGTATCGTGCCGATCGACGGTGAACCGGGCACGGGAGAACTGGTGGTCCGAGGCCCGAATGTCACTGCGGGATACTGGAACCGAGCGGAGGCGACCGCGGAAACGATCGTCGGCGGCTGGCTGCGCACCGGCGATGTCGTCCGGATCGATGATGCCGGACGCGTGCACATCATCGACCGGATCAAGGACATCATCAACCGCGGCGGCGAGAACATCTCGAGTGTGGAGGTCGAGGCGGTACTGCTGTCCGCTCCCGGTGTCGCCGACGCCGCGGTGCTCGCCGTGCCCGACGACGTGATGGGGGAGAAGGTCGGCGCCGTCCTGTTCGGAGACCGGGCGCCGATCGATGTCGCGGCCGTGCTCGCGCATTGCCGAAACCATCTCGCCGACTTCAAGATTCCGCAGTACGCCACGGTTGTCACCGAGGCGCTACCGCGCAATGCCGGGGGCAAACTGCTCAAGAACCATCTGCGCCGGCAGGTGCAGTGGGGTGCTCCGTTGCGCTGAGGAACCACCGGGACCGGTCAGTGGATATTGTGGTTGCGCCGGGCGAGATCGCTACCGGCGCAACCACATAGGGCTGTCAGGATACGGGAGCCGGTGCGTTCTCCATCTGGAAGAACTGGATCGCCGAGGCGATACCCACCGGCACACCCAGCAGGATGATGCCTGCCGCCGCGCCCAGCGCGGTACCGATTGCCGCACCGGCGATACAGCTGCCGACCCAGCCGGGGACGAAGATCGGGGTCATCAGGGCGGCGCCGACGACCGCGCCCAGGATGCAGCCACCGCCGAGTCCGACGATGGTGCCGAGGAGGGTCCCGACGCCGGTGGCCAGGCCGAACTGGGCGGCCGCGCGGCCCAGATCGGCGTCGAACTGGGCATCGACCGGCTTCAGCGGATCCGCGGGAAGGGTGATCATGTCGACCGGGGCGGCCGCGGCCGGGTCGGTGTTCGGGGTCAGGGTGGCGGTATTGCCGTCGATCTTCGCTGCGATCGGGAACCGCAGGCCGCGCATGTCGTAGCTCAGTGGCAGACCGGCGACGACCTTTCCGGTCGAGTCGAGGACCTGGAACTGGCCGCCGTCGGTGGCCAGTGCGCCCAGATCGGTCTTGACCACCACGGAGTCGCCGACGCGGTCGGCGGTCCAGTGGATGCCGGACTGCTGTGCATCGACCGGGCCGGCCGGGGCCGGGATCGGCTGCGCCGGAGCGGCATTGGAGTCGGGTATATTGTTGGTGAGCACGCCGAGCGTGACGACGGCGGCGACGGTGTAGGCGGTGAGCTTCCTCATCGGTGAACCGAACCTTCCAAGAAACGCGAATTGAACAGTGCCGCAGGGTTATCGAGCGGCAACGCTGGGGTCGTCGTTGGTTCTGCTGATTTGTCTGCCGACTAGATGTGGTCGAGCGTTGGAACCTCCGTTCCGCTGAAGTCCCCGCACATGAAGGACTTTCAGCTGCTGCGGCAGCGGCTCGCCGACGAGTGGGCCGGCGAGTGTCAGAGCGTGGTGAGGACCCCGGTCACGGTGCGCTCGGCCGCGCGGACGGCGCGCCCTCGAGGAAACCCTCGAACTCGGGTGCGGCTTCGGTGCCGGCCCAGTGGATCCGGCCTACCGGCTCGATGACCGCGTCGGTGCAGCTGGTCACGACCCCCGGGGCCCGGGTGCTCACGCACCCGGCGATCCGCGGCTCGTCGACCCAGCTCTGCTCGATGATGCGCACCGGCGCTCCTGCCTCAGGGCCGAAGAGGGTGACGAGATCCTTCACGATCGCGGCTCGGCGCGCCTCCGGCTGATCGAGCACCTCGTCGGGCCACGAGTGGCCGACAATGTCGACGTTCCGCGCCTCGTTGTGATCGCCTGCCATGACCTTCTCCGTTCGGCCGCTCATCGAGTTGAAATGGAACCCGAATCGTGTTCGACTTTAAGAAGAAGTGTGATCTATGTCAATGGGGGAGGTGCCGGGATCTGAATGACGGATCGAAGAGTGCGCAGCCGGTCGGATCACGGGTCCGGCGCATCGTCGGCTCGGAAGGTTGTGGCCCTACGAGGGTTGATCGGCGCGCGACTGCGGACCGCGAGGCGTTACCTGGCTCCAGGCCGCCGCGCGGTGCGAAAGGTGTTGGGGGAGGTCAGTTCTCCGGACGCTCGGACTCGGGCGCGTACGACTCCAGATAGAGACCGAGCAGGCGGCGTGCCTCGGCGATGGTGGCGTCGTCGCCGGTGTTCGGTGTCCGGCGGAATGCTATGTCGAACAGGCGATTGCCGACCTCGAAAGCCAGCTGAATCACCAGCGGGGGTGTGTCCTGCCGGAGCAGTTCGCGTTGGACGCCCAGCTGAAGCGTTCGCTCGGCAGTCGATTCGTCGAAGGACTGCACCCGTTCGGCCAGCGCATCGCTACGCCCGGAGAACCACAGCTGAACGCAGCTCGGGTGGGTACGAAAATAGGTGAGCATCGGATCGATCACCGCATCGACGACATCCTGCACCGAGTCCAGCCGGACGTCGCCGTCGAGCGACTTCGAGAGCTGCTGATCCAGTTCGGCAATGTGGCGACCGATGATCTCGGCGTCGACCTGGTGGCGGTCCGAGAAATAGTGATAGACCGACGCGATCGGGATACCGGCCCGCTCGCCGATGGCCTTGAGGGTCGCTGCCTCGTAGCCTTCTTCGGCGAGCAGAGCCTCCGCGGCGTCCAGGATGGCCTGGACGCGTTCGGCGCCGCGGCGCTGCAGGACGGCGTCCGGGCGGGCGGGTGCCTGGTGCTTGTTCGCGCGGATGCGATCGGCCGCCGGCGCGGCTTTCGTGCTCGGCTTCCTGGTCGAAGCCGAACGCTTGGGGGAGCGGGCAGTCTCAGCCATGGATACTGCCCTCAGCCGGAAAGTCGATCACAATTCGACACATTATCAGCGGAGGACCCGGCCGAAGAACTCGAGCTGATCGGCGAGCGCGCGTCGTTGCCACACACCGTCATACACATCGAAGTGATCGACCGGGTATTCCTTGACGACGGCGTGATCGCCGAGTTTCCGCGCCATGCGATGGGCCGCGGCGACCGGGACGACACGGTCGGCCTCGCCGATCTGGACGAGTACCGGGCAGGTCACCTGTTCGGCGTAGATCGTCGGTCGGTTGCGGGCGACCTCGAGTGCATGGCGGGCACCGATCTCGTTGCGCCACGTAGGTCCGGCGAATGACGTATAGGCCTCCTCCGCGCCCGTCACGGTGATCATCGCCGTGCTGCCGGGTTGTCCCACGATGGGCACCATGCGAGGCCGGCCGCCGGTGATCACGGTCGCCGCATCGGCGAGTCCCCGTGCTGCGAGGCGAGCCAGGCGGCCGACCCCGTCCTTGCGTGCGATCGAGGCGAGGCCGGCCAGTCCATCGGCGGCCGGTGTCAGCGAGACCACGGCCGCGATCCGAGGTGACTGTGCGGCGACCGCGATCGCATGGCCCGCCGAATACGAAGTGCCCCACAGGGCGATTCGATCGGGGTCGACGCCGGGCAGGCGGCGCGCGGCATCGATCGCGGCGTGGTAGTCCTGTCGCTGCCGACGGTACGAAATGAGTTGTCGTGGCGTGCCTTCGGAATCGCCGAATCCGCGGTAGTCGAAGACGAACGCGTCCAGCCCGGCTACTGCGAACGACTCGGCGTAGGGCAGCAGGCCGGTGTCCCGGGTTCCGCCGAATCCGTGTGCCAGGACCACGCACGGCCGTCCGGAACGCCGTGCGAAGGCAGTACTCGTGGCGGGGATATGCCAAGCGGCACAGGTGATTCCGTGACTGGTGAATGAGAGTTCTTTGCGTGTCATCGAATTCGTCATCGCTTTCTCATCGGCTCCCGGCTCGGGCGAAGGCAGGCTTGCGCGCGGTGGTGAAATGGAGGGCAGGATCGTCGACGGGACCGCGGCGCAGGCGCTCGACGTCCTTTTCGTAGACATGTTCGAGGGTCCACGGCCCCTCGTCACCGGCCCGGGGGAATGCGCCGATTCCGCGGTTGACGTAGCCCGCCTGGAGATCCAGGATCGGGAACCGCTCCATACCCGGATTGTCCAGGACCGGGACGACGGTGTCGTAGCCGAAAGCCTTCATGTGGTCCAGCAATCGGCAGAAGTGCTCGGCAACCAGCTCGACTTTGAGGGTCCAGGAGAGATTGCTGTAGCCGACCGCGTACGCGAGGTTGGGAATCCCCGAGAGCATCATCGCCTTGAAGGCGACCAGGTCCGGGAGATGGGCCTGCTGCCCGTCGACGCTGAGGGTGATCTTGCCGAACGGGAGCATATTGAGTCCGGTGGCCGTGACGACCACGTCCGCGGCCAGCTCCTGGCCCGACCGGAGCAGGATGCCGTTCTCGGTGAACCTGTCGATGTGGTCGGTCACCACCGACGCTTTCCCCGAGGAGATGGCCTTGAACAGATCGCCGTTCGGCACCATGCACAGGCGCTGTTCCCACGGGTTGTAGCGGGGTGTGAAGTGCGTGTCGACGTCGAAGTGCTCGGGCAGCTGAGCTCGAACCTGTGCGATGAGCAACTTGCGCATCAGCCCCGGCGCCAGCTTGCTCGCTTCGAAGAGTCCCCGGCCGAGCGCGATGTTCTTGCGCCGGCTGATCCGGTGTGCCCGCTCCGGTCCGACGACCTTGTTCAGGAGGTGGGTGGTGACGTCCACGCCGGGGGCCGAGAGCACGTAGCTCGGCGAGCGTTGGAGCATGGTGACGTGCTTGGCCAGGGGCGTCATCGACGGGATCAGGGTGACAGCCGTGGCGCCGCTGCCGATCACCACTACGCGCTTGTCGGCGTAGACGAGGTCGTCGGGCCAGAACTGCGGATGGACGACCCGTCCGGTGAACTCGCCGATGCCCTCGAAGTCGGGGACGAAGGCGGACTCGTAGTCGTAGTAGCCGGTGCTGAGGAACAGAAAGCGCGAGGTGAAGGTCGCGGGACGCCGGCTGCCGGTCCGGTGGACCGTTACCGTCCACAGCCCTGAGCCGGTGTCGAAGTCGGCGGCAACCACCTTGTGGCCGAAGCGAATTCGCTCGCGGATCCCACATTCTTCGGCCGTCTTGCGCAGGTATTCGAGGATGTACGGCCCTTCGGCGATCGACAGGGGGCTGGTCCACGGCTTGAAGCTGTAGCCGAAGGTGGGCATGTCCGAGTCGGATCTGATTCCCGGGTAGCGGAACAGGCTCCAGGTGCCGCCGATCTCCTCGCGCGCCTCCAGGATCGTGAAGGACGTCCCTGGACGTTCGCACTTCAGATGGTGGGCGATGCCGATTCCGGAGATCCCGGCGCCGATGACCAAGACGTCGACGTGCCTCGAGCGGTGTTCCGTGGAGCGCCCATTGCGCTTGATGATCATGCTTGTCAAATCTCCTGGGGCTGGGATACACGGGGTACGTGCGGTGTGCCGAGGCAGCTTCGATACCTTGAAATCGAACTCAATTCGAATTTGAGTATGAAGTCGGCCGGCGGGTCCGTCAATGCCTTCCGTCGAGCCCATTGACACCCGGGGGATCGTGACCTAGCTTACTTCGAAATCGAATCATATTCGAGTTTGTTGAGACAGCCGGCGTTCCTTGGAGAAGACGATGGCCCACAATCACCAGGCGTTCGATATCGCCGGCCTGATGGCACCACGACCACCGAGCGCGGCATCGAAGCGTCTCTCGCTCATCGGCGTCGCGGCGCTCCTGGCGACCGTCACCAACGCGGTCACGTTCATGCTGCCGCCGCTGCTGCCGTTGATGCAGGCGAAGTTCGCACTCGGCCTGTCGGATGAGACCTGGATCTTCACGGCCTTGACGCTGGGTGGCGGCGCCGGGTTCGTCCTGCTTCCACGGCTCGCCGACGTCCTCAGCGACCGCACCACCGCACTGCTGTCGGGCAGCGTCCTGACGCTGGGGGCGCTGATCCCGGCCATCGGAAACTCGTACCCCACAATCATTCTCGGCTGTGCCCTACTGGGATTCGGCAGCTCGGCGCAGCTGTTGCCGATCGGATTCCTGCGCCGGCACCTTCCCGGAAGCAAGGTCTCGACCGCCGTCAGCGTCCTGATCATGGCGACCGGCACGGGTGTCGTCGCCGGCATGATCGGCGGCGGGCTGACGGTCCGCAGCCTGTCGATCGCGAGCTTCTTCTGGATCCTGGTGCTGGTCTCCGCGGCGACGACGGTGGCCCTGATGGTCATCGTCCCGTCCGCGAAGCCGGAATCGGCCGGCAAGATCGGCGTTTTCGGCACTGTCTGGATGCTCGGTTGGCTCACTGCCGTGCTCCTCACCTTCACCCAGGGGCTGGTGTGGGGCGATGTCGTGCTGGTTCCGCTGGTGGCCGGGATCGTCGGGGGCATCACCTGGATGCGCGCGCAACGGCGTTCGGCAACAGCGGTTTTCGATCTGAAGTTGCTCAAGATGCCGTTCGTCGGGGTCGCGTTGCTGTCCGCGGGTCTGTTCGGCGCCGTGGACGCCGGGTTCCTCCTGCTGGTCAGTTATTACACGCAGACACCGAGGGGCGCCGGTTACGGGCTCGGCGTCGATGCCCTGGGCACCGGCCTGCTGATGCTGCCCTTCGCCCTGACGATGTTCATCAGCGGCAAGGTCGCGGAGAAACGCGTCGCCAAGGGGCGTCCGGGCGAGGTGCTCGTCCTCGGCGCGTCGATCTCGGCTTTCGGGCTGGCATTTCTGGTCGTCGCCCATCGACAGTGGTGGGAGTACCTCGTCGGCGCCGCCCTCATCGGACTCGGCAGTCGCGCCGGATACAGCGGCGCCTTCGTGGTGCCGCAGCTGCTCGTGCCGGAACGCAAGGCCGGGATGGCCGCGGGCATGGCGGGCACCACGATGGCGATCGGCATCGCCTTCGGCTCCGCGTTGATCACCGGCGTGCTCAGCGCCGACACCGATCCGGTCACCCACCTGCCGACGGCATCTCTCTACACGGTGGGCTACCTGGTCACGCTGGCGTGTGCGCTGCTCATCCTGGTCGCCACGCTCGTCTCTCAACTACGCCATCACGGCGAGTTCAAGGCCCTGCTCCGGCAGTCGGGAGTGCTCGCATGAGCGACCCGGTTCTCAACACCATCACTGGCGCTGACCGGTGCGGCGTGGCACCCGCGGCGACAGCCATCCGAATTCGACACAGAGGATAATTTTGCAGACTCACAGCAGAACCGGCGCTGACACCAGCCGATTCGATCTCACCGGCCGGACCGCGATCGTCACCGGCGCCTCCCGCGGCATCGGTCTGGCCGCGGCGCAAGCGATTGCGGCAGCGGGCGGCAACGTGGTCGTGACGTCGCGCGGGCAGGAATCCGCGGATGCCGCAGCGGCCGAAATCGGTGGCAATGCAATCGGTTTCGCCGCGCACGCGGCCGACGAGGACGAGGCCCGGTGCTGCATCGACGTGGCGTTGGAACGGTTCGGCAGTGTCGACATCCTGGTCAACAATGCGGCGACGAATCCGGCCTATGGGCCGGTCTGCGACCAGGACTACGCCCGCTTCGCCAAAACCTTCGAAGTGAACCTGTGGGCGCCGATCCTGTGGACCTCGCTGGCGACCCGCGCGTGGATGGGGGAGCACGGGGGCGTCGTGGTCAATACGGCATCGATCGGCGGGATGGGTTTCGAGGCGAACCTCGGTGTGTACAACGCATCCAAGGCCGCACTGATCCATCTCACCAAGCAATTGGCGCTCGAGTTGTCGCCGCGGGTGCGAGTGAATGCCGTTGCGCCAGGCGTGGTGCGGACGAAATTGGCCGAAGCGCTGTGGAAAGAGAAAGAGGACCAATTGAATTCGGCCACCGCGTTGTCGCGGATCGGTGAGCCCGAAGACATCGGCTCCGTCATCGCGTTCCTGGTTTCGGACGCGGCGAGCTGGGTGACAGGGGAGACCTTCGTCATCGATGGCGGGCAGCGGCTGGGTGACGCCGGGCTCTTCCGGACGGCGGGTGCGATCGATGTCTGACAACCGAGAGCTTCCCGACCTGGACGTCCAGGCGCCCCCGGGCCTCGACCTCGAGCGACTCGGCACCTGGTTCTCCACCCAGATCCCCTGTGCGGGAAGCCGATTGCAGGCATCCCTGATCGCCGGGGGCAAGTCCAATCTGACCTACGCGGTCACCGACGGCGCGTCGAGCTGGATCGTTCGCCGGCCACCGCTCGGCCACGTGCTGGCCACCGCGCACGATATGGCCCGCGAATACCGCGTGATGTGGGCGCTGCAGCAGACCACGGTGCCGGTGCCGATGGTGTACGCGCTGTGCCAGGACGACGCCGTGATCGGCGCGCCCTTCTATGTGATGGAGCGCTGCGCCGGTGTGCCCTACCGCCGGGCCGCGGAGCTGGAGTCGCTCGGCGTCGAACGCACTCGCGTCATCTCGACGCATCTGGTGGACACCCTGGCCGCACTCCACCGGGTGGACCCGTCGGAGGTCGGCCTCGCCGAATTCGGCAAGCCGGAGGGCTATCTCGCACGCCAGGTGCATCTCTGGAAGAAACAGCTCGACGCCTCGTACAACCGGGATCTTCCCGCGGCCGATGCCCTCTACGAGCGCTTGGCCGCCGACGTGCCGGAGGAGTCGGCCACCGGCATCGTGCACGGTGACTACCGGCTCGACAACCTGCTCGTCGACTCCGGCGACCGGGTCACCGCGGTGCTCGACTGGGAGATGGCGACGCTCGGCGACCCGCTGACCGACCTGGCGCTGATGCTCACCTATCACCGGCTCGGCAAATTGCTCGGTGGTGAGGTGGTCGCCGATGCGGCTTCGGCTCCGGGCTTCCTCGATGAGCAGGAGATCATCGAGCGCTACGCCCGGGCCAGCAGCCGTGACCTGTCGCGGTTCGGGTTCTATCTCGGTCTCGCTTCGTTCAAGCTGGCCGCGATCCTCGAGGGCATTCACTTCCGGTATCTCAACGGCCAGACGGTCGGTGCGGGATTCGACGAACTCGGCGCGGCGATCCACCCGTTGCTCGACGCCGGTCTCGACGCGCTGCACGAGGTCCGTTGATGCACTTCGCATATGACCCCCTCACCGCGGAGCTGCGGGAGACGATGCTCGAGTTCATGAACGACCACGTCTACCCGGCGGAGAAGGTCTTCGCGGAACAACTGGCCCAGCTCGACGACAGGTGGGCCTGGGACTCGGTGCCGATCATCGGGGAGCTGCGGGCCGAGGCCCGCTGGCGCGGGCTGTGGAACCTCTTCCTGCCCGGCGAAGAGGGCGCGGGACTCACCAATCTGCAGTACGCCGCCATCGCGGAGATCTCCGGCCACAGCCACTTGGCTCCGGCGGCGATGAACTGCGCCGCCCCCGACACCGGGAACATGGAGGTGCTCTCACTCTTCGGCAGCGGACAACAGCGGGAGAAGTGGCTCGACCCGCTGCTCGACGGCGAGATCCGTTCCGCCTTCGCGATGACCGAACCGGACGTGGCCTCCTCCGATGCCACCAATATCGGGACCCGGATCGAACGCGACGGCAACGAGTACGTCATCAATGGCCGCAAGTGGTGGATCACCGGCGCGATGAACCCGAACGCCAAGATCTTCGTCGTGATGGGCAAGACCGACCCGTCCGCGCAGCGACACCGCCAGCAGTCGATGATCCTGGTCGAGCGGGATACCCCGGGCTTCGAGATCCATCGGGCCATGCATGTCCTGGGCTACGACGACCATGACCACGGTGGCCACGCGGAACTCTCGTTCACCGATGTGCGGGTCCCGGTCGAGAACCTCATCGCCGACGAGGGCGACGGGTTCGCCATCGCGCAGGCCCGGCTCGGCCCCGGCCGGATCCACCACTGCATGCGGTCCATCGGCGTCGCCGAGCGGGCGCTCGCGTTGCTGTGCGCGCGGGCGGACGAGCGGGTCGCATTCGGAAAACCGCTGTCCGAGCAAGGCGTGGTGCGGGATTGGATCGCCGAGTCCAGGGTCCGTATCGAGCAACTTCGGCTCCTGGTGCTGAAGACCGCATGGTTGATGGACACGGTCGGAAACAAGGGCGCGCACACCGAGATCCAAGCGATCAAGATCGCCACCCCGGCCACGGTGCAGTGGATCCTGGACAAGGCCATCCAGGTATTCGGCGCCGGCGGCCTGTCCCAGGACTTCCCGCTGGCCGCCGCCTACGCGAGCATCCGCTCCCTGCGGTTCGCCGACGGACCGGACGAGGTGCACAAGAGCACGCTCGCACGCACCGAGCTCCGCAACCAGAGGGCGGCACGATGACAGCCGGCCATCGGGTGTGCAGCGCGCAGCACATCGCCCAGATGTCGCAAACCGCCGGTACGTAGGGTCGGTGGTCTTCGCTGCGGGATGTCAGGATTTGCGGGGCGACCAGGCCTGATTCGTATGCGAGGACCCCAGTTGGGCGCGTTCGCGGGGTCAAGGAAGTTCAATCCTCGCCGAGGGCTTCGCGGGCGAGCCCGCGCCAGGCGCCGGTCCGCGGTCAACACGGCGCGTCCGGCGTCGGTGAGCAGACGGTGAGGGTTTGGTGAGCGCGGTCGGCGAACGTCTGTGTCAAGGAAACAAACCCGAGCACAGGAGTTCCAATGTCTCAGATCGGCAAGTTCGCCCTCGTTACCGGCGCTTCTCGCGGAATCGGCCGCGCCATTGCCCTGCGGTTGGCGGCGAACGGCGCGGTGGTCGCGGTGCACTACGGACACGATGACGAAGCGGCGGCGAAGACCGTGGCGGACATCGGAGCGGCGGGCGGGCGGGCGTTCGCCATCCGCGCCGACCTGAGCACGCCGGCCGGAATCGACACGCTGTTCGGCGATCTGACGAAGAGCCTGCCGGACGGACGGCTGGACATTCTGGTGAACAATGCGGGCGGCGGCGGTGGCAACGGCTCGATCGAGCAGCTGACCCCGGCGGCGGTGGACAGTCTCTTCGCGGTGAATGTGTCTGCACCGCTGTTCATTTCGCAACAGGCGATACCGCTGCTGCGCGATGGCGGTCGCATTGTCAATATCTCCTCCTGCGCACCGCGGGTGGCGGCCCCGTCGCAGGTGGCTTACGCGATGAGCAAGGGGGCGATCGATGTGCTCACCAAAACCCTTGCGGTACAGCTCGGCCCGCGCGGTATCACCGTGAACGCGGTGGCCGCCGGTGCGACCGAGACCGAGGGGATGGCCGCCTTTTTCGATGGCAATCCGCAGGTGCGGGCCGGCATCAGTGCCATGACCGCGCTGGGCCGGGTGGGGCAGCCTGCCGATATCGCCGATGTGGTGGCCTTTCTCGCCTCCGAGGACGCCCGCTGGATCACCGCCAATGTGGTTGATGTGAGCGGCGGCACCGCCATCAGCCCGGCCATCGGCGCACAGTAGCGGCCGTCGGCCACCTCGGCGGGCGCAAATTCACGACCGCATGGGGCACCGCGTCGTCATCCCCAACCTGCCCGGCACCGACGCGCCGCGGCTCGATCCGGGGCGCGAGACACTCACCGTGGCGGCGAGCGGTCCGACCCTGGACATCGTGCTCGTCGGTCACAGCATCGGCGCGGTCAATGTCCTGCGCATGCCGGCCGTTGCCGCTGCGGCTCGCCCTGCTCATCCCGATCACCGTCGCGGCCATGGTGTGGATCGTCCTGCCGCTCCTCACCCGCCGCCCCGGCAGCTGGCTCGCCCGCTGATCCCGACCCGCGCGAGGCTGCGTCTGGGTCGTGTTGCGTGAGCGCCGGGTGTGGAAGGGTGGGGATATGAACCGATTGGGCAGCGCGACATCGCCTTACTTGCGTCAGCATGCTGGGAATCCGGTGCACTGGCGGGAGTGGGATGCGGAGGCGCTGGCCGAGGCGGCCGAGCGGGATGTGCCGATTCTGCTGTCGATCGGATACGCATCATGCCACTGGTGTCATGTGATGGCGCACGAGTCGTTCGAGGACGAGGCCACCGCCGCGGTCATGAACGAGAACTTCGTGTGCATCAAAGTGGATCGGGAGGAGCGGCCTGATCTGGACGCGGTGTACATGAATGCCACCGTGGCCATGACGGGGCAGGGTGGGTGGCCGATGACCTGCTTCCTGACGCCGGAGGGGGAGCCGTTCTATTGCGGAACGTATTACCCGAGGACGCCGCGGCACGGGATGCCGTCGTTCACCCAGGTGCTGACGGCGGTGAGCGAGACGTGGCGGAACCGGCGCGACGAGGTGAACACGGCGGCGGCGCAGGTGGCCGACGCGCTGCGGCAACAGACCGCGGGGTTGCCGGATGCGGAGATCGGGGTCGGGCCGGAGTTGCTCGAGCATGCGGTCGGTGCGGTGTCGAAGGATGTGGACGGGCAGCACGGCGGGTTCGGGGGCGCGCCCAAGTTTCCGCCGTCGGCCCTGCTGGAGGGACTGCTCCGGCATTACGAGCTGACCGGCAATCCGACTGTGTTGCAGACTGTTTCGTTCACCTGCGAGTCGATGGCGCGCGGCGGCATCTACGACCAGCTGCGGGGCGGATTCGCGCGGTACTCGGTGGATGCGGCGTGGGTGGTGCCGCACTTCGAGAAGATGCTCTACGACAATGCCCAGCTGCTGCGTGTGTACGCGCATCTGGCGCGGCGGGGGTATGACGCGTCGGCCGATGAGCGTGCGACCGATGCGTGGGAACCGCTGGCGCTGCGGGTGACTCGCGAGACCGTGCAATTCCTGCTGACGGACCTCGGTACCGAGCAGGGGGCCTTCGCCTCGGCGCTGGACGCGGACACCCACCTGGAACCGGGCGGGCCGGGCGTGGAGGGCGCCACGTACGTGTGGACGCCCGCCGAACTCAACGGTGTGCTCGGTGCGCTCGACGGCGCCTGGGCGGCAGAGGTTTTCAATGTCACCACGGCGGGCACCTTCGAGCACGGCACCTCGGTGCTGACCCGGTACACCGATCCGACACCGGCCGATTACGAGCGGTTCGAGGCGATCCGGGCGAAACTGTCCGCCGCCCGTGCGCGCCGCCCGCAGCCGGAGCGGGACGACAAGGCGGTCACCGCCTGGAACGGCATGGCCATCGTCGCGCTCGCGGAAGCCGGTGCGGCACACGGACATCCGGAGTGGATCACGGCCGCCGTCCGGTGCGCCCGCTTCCTGCTCGACACCCATGTGACCGGCGGCCGCGTCTGCCGCGCCTCGCTGGGCGGTGTGCCCGGCGCGGCTCCGGGCGTGCTGGAGGATTACGCATGGCTGGCGCTGGGGTTGCTCGCGCTGCACCAGACCGCCGAGGGGGACTGGCTGGACGCGGCGCAGGATCTGCTGGACGCCGCCATCACCCACTTCGCCGATCCGGAAACCTCCGGCAGCTGGTTCGACACCGCCGACGACGCCGAGACCCTGCTGACCCGGCCGCGCGACCCGCTGGACGGCGCAACCCCGTCCGGCACGTCGGTTCTCGCGGAGGCGCTGCTCACCGCGGCCGCCCTCACCGACCCGCAGCGGGCCGACCGCTACCGGCAGCTGGCCGATCACACCCTGACCCGGGGTGCGGTGCTGCTGGCTCGCGCGCCCCGCTCGGCCGGCCACTGGCTCGCCGTCGCGGAGGCCGCCCTGCGCGGCCCGATCCAGGTGGCCGTGGTGGACGGCCCGGATGGCGAATCCGGTTGGGCCGCAACGCTGGTGGCGGCCGCCCGCGCCGCCGCCCCGGGCGGATCGGTGATCGTGTCCGGCCCCGTCGGCTCCCAGCCGCTGCTGGCCGACCGGCCTCCGGTGCGCGACACCTCCGCCGCCTACATCTGCCGCGGCTCGGTCTGCGACCTCCCGGTCACCACGGTCGAGGATGTGCGCGCCGGCCTGCTGCCCCCGCCCACCGCCTGATCGCTGCTGCGGGCACGGCCGGCGTTCAGGTCGCGCTGTCGACGCGGTGCCCGGCCATGACCGCGGCGGGCACCGCGACCAGCACCGCGATGAGGTGGGCGGCGCGAAACAGCCCGAGTATCACCGCATTCGGGGTCCAGTGCGTGAAGAGGTCGCCGAGGTGCTCAGCCGTCAGCGCCGCCCGCAGCGGCTCGACCGCCAGCGAGGCCAGGCCGATCGTGCCCAACCCCACCACGAGAATCCCTCGCGCCCACAGGTTTCCGGCCAGCATCCGGGCGGCCAGCGCGAAGACCGTCAGATAGATCGCCGCCCGGATCAGCACCCCGAGTGCGAGGCCGGCCACGTGGACAGCGGGCTCATCGAGGGCGAGCGCGACGCGTCCCAACGTCTCGCCCACGCCCGCGATCAGCGCGACCACGATCGCTCGATAAGCCAGTACCGCCCGCTGCGGCCGTGCCCACACCGCGGCCGAAGTCCGCTCGAACGCGCCGATTTCATTCATAGCGCTACTGTCCGGCGCCCCGGTCCGCACCGAATCCCCCGCGAGTACGACATGCGCCCACTCCTCAGGTACGACACCGCGATTCGACGGGCCGAGCCCGGCCGCGCCGCCGGTGCTTAATCCGTTGCCGCCCGGAGCGGGCGGTCATACAGTCCCGGAGGTGTTCGGTTCATGTTTCTCACCGGAGTATTGCCAGGTCCCGCCAGGTGCAGGGCCGACCCTTGCGCGGGTTGATGATTAGCGATCCGCGGCCCGGCCGGCGGACTCCGAAGACGGGGGTGCGGCCGGTCGCGGGCCGGCCTGCGGGGCACTGCCGTTGCGGTGGGGCGCTCCGGGGGACACCACGTCGGTCCAGCCCGGAGTGGGTTCCTTGCGGCCGCGGAGGTGGAGAGTGTCGTGCAGGATCCACTGCGTGCGCTCGGCGTCGCAGGCGGCGTCTATGACCGCCTGACTGGCCAGAATGCGGCGCGGCACCAGTTTGGCCTCGGTGGTGAGGCGGGCGGCCTCGTTGACGGCGTCGCCGATGACGGTGAACTCCAGCCGGGTGTCGGTGCCGACATCACCGGCGAACACCAGCCCGCGCGCGATGCCGATGCCCACATCGAGCTCGCCCAGCGCGGCCACCTCGTCGCGTATGCGGCGGGCGGCCCGCAGCGCCGGGGTGGCATTGTCGTCGAGCGCGATGGGCGCGCCGAAAATGCACAGTGCCGCATCGCCTTCGAACTTGTTGACCAGGCCCTGATTGTCCTCGGTGGCCGCCACCACGATGGACAGCAGCCGATTCAGCTTGGCCACGAAATCGTGCGGGGCGAGCTCGGTGGCCATGGCCACCGACCCGGTCACGTCCACGAACAGCGCGGTCGCCACCCGCATGTCGCCGGTCAGGCTGGGGCTGCCCGACAGCGCCCGCTCGGCCACCTCGGTACCCACGTGCCGGCCGAAGACGGTCCGCATGCGCTCGCGCTCACTGAGATTGGCGGCCAGCTCGTTCACCGAATGCTCGAGCCGCCCGATCTCGCTGGTGCTGTTGATCGTCACCCGGGCGTCGAGATCGCCGCGGGCGATCCGGTCCAGCGCATCGCGCAGCGTGTGCATGGGCGTCGCCACCGCCCGGGCCAGCGCCGCCGTCGCCACCGCGCCCGCGGACAGGCCGACGATGGCCATGTAGATCCCGGTCCGGATGCGGTCCTGGGCATCGGTGGACGGGTCGGCCAGCACCGTGATCAACATGAACAGCGGTACCGCGCCCGCCACCGCGAAGGTGACCAGCACCCGGGCCAGCACGGTATTGCTCCAGTGCGCGGTCTCGTCCAGCACCTCGGCCACCACCGGAATGGTCGGCCGGATCAGCCGGTCCACGATCAGGAAGGTCAGCGCCGCGGACTCCAGCCCGCCCAGGGTGAACATCGACAGCACCACCGGGAAGCTGCGGTCCTCGGTGGCGTGCGCGAAGACGAAGGCGGCCACGAACACACCTGGCAGCCAGATGGCCAGGGCCCGTCCGGTGATCGCGACCGGCAGCCGCAGCAGCCGTTTCGCCTCGACCTCGGTCGGTGGCCGGCGCTGGTCCAGCCAGCTGAAGTAGTGGTGCCGATCCCGCACCGCGAGCATGATGCCGACCAGCGCGCCGATGGACGGATAGATCGACACCTGAATGAAGGTGGCCATCCAGTCCGGTCCGAGCCGGCTCAGGAAACCACTCAGGAAAAGTTCGGTGGTGATCACCGCGAGGCCACCGAGATTGCACGCCATGACGACAGCAGACAGACCCCCCGGCGCCCGCAGCGCCCACAGGATGAGTCTGCTGGTCACGTCGCAGACTTTAGAGAACGTTCGCCTCGGATTGCACGTTTGTGAGTAATTGCTCGGATCAGCGCAACAGCACGAACCAGATGGCAACGTAGTGGCACAGCGCCGCGACCACCGTTGCCGCGTGGAAGAACTCGTGATGCCCGAAGACCTCCGGCCACGGGTCCGGCCAGCGCGACGCGTACAGGATCCCGCCCACGCTGTAGGCGATACCGCCCGCGAGCAGCAAGATCACCGGCGTCCAGCCGACGTGGTGGATGAGCGTCCCGGCCACCGGGACGATGGCCCACCCGAGCAGCAGATACAACGGCACCCCGACCCATCGGGGAGCGGTGGGCCACAGCATCTTCAGCGCTACCCCGGCCAGCGCGCCCGCCCACACCATGGTCAGCAGGACGGTGCCCGCGGTGCCGCGGACGCCGAGCAGGGCGAACGGTGTGTAGCTGCCAGCGATGAACAGGAAGATCATCGAATGGTCCGCCCGCTTCATCCACATGCGGGCCCGCGCGGTCTTCCAGTTCACCCGGTGATAGGTCGCGCTGATCCCGAAAACCCCGCACACCGTGATCCCGTAGACCAGCGTCGACCAGGCGGCCTTCGCCGACACGGTGCTCGCCACCGACACCAGCACGATCACCGCGATGGCGGCGACGCCCACGGCCCAGGCGTGAATCCATCCGCGCATGCGGGGCTTGATGAATTCCAGCTCCTCGCGGACGGTTTCGATGACCCCCACCGCCGGGTCGACCGGCTGTATTGCCTCGGCCATTAGTTTCCTCCTCGGTAACCTACGGTAGCGTAGGTTGGCGGTGGGCCACCCTTCATAGTGGCTGTCGTCACTACGAGCCCCGGGTGTTTCGCTCGTCTGTCCCGGTCGCTCCGCCATCCGTTCCGGGGGCGTAGGGTTGCGGCCGTGAAGATTGCGAGTCAGGTGCGTGGACTCCCATATCGCATATACGAGTCACGGCTGTCCAGGCAGCTGGCTGGCAAACAACATCCCCGGCACGTCGCCGTGATGTGCGATGGCAACCGGCGGTGGGCGCGGGAGAACGGGTTCAGCGATATCAGCCATGGCCATCGAGTCGGTGCGCTGAAGATCGCCGAACTCGTGGGCTGGTGTGGCGAGGCGGGCATCGAGATGGTGACCCTCTACCTGCTCTCC
Organism: Nocardia sp. NPDC004711; assembly: GCF_053601595.1. Classification (NCBI taxonomy): domain Bacteria; kingdom Bacillati; phylum Actinomycetota; class Actinomycetes; order Mycobacteriales; family Nocardiaceae; genus Nocardia; species Nocardia sp. NPDC004711. The sequence continues at coordinate 86,640 of NZ_JBSGCB010000025.1, forward strand.
ACCGAGAATCTGCGCCGCGACTCCGACGAGCTCGAGACCCTCTTCGAGGTCATCACCGACGTCGTCGACGAACTCTCTGCGCCGGAACAGAATTGGAGCGTCCGCATCGTGGGCGCCCTCGATCAACTGCCCGCCGAGTTCGCCCGGCGCCTGAGCGAGGCGGCCAAGAGCACCGAGGGCCGCACCGGCGTGCACGTCAATGTCGCCATCGGTTACGGCGGCCGCCAGGAGATCGCCGACGCGGTGCGCTCGCTGGTCCGCCAGGAGATGGACGCGGGCGAGACCGGCGAGGATCTGGTCCAGTCCATCACCGTCGACGCCATCGGCCAGCACCTCTACACCTCCGGCCAGCCCGATCCCGATCTCGTCATCCGCACCTCCGGCGAGCAGCGGCTGTCGGGATTCCTGTTGTGGCAGAGCGCGTATTCGGAGATCTGGTTCACCGAGGCGTACTGGCCGGAATTCCGGCGCGTGGATTTCCTGCGCGCCCTGCGCGATTACGCGGCGCGGCACCGCCGCTTCGGGGTGTAGAACACGGCGAATCAACGGTTCCATTGCAGTGCAATGGCTTCCGTGTTCGCGGGACGGTCGCTGCCGTACCGTCGGGGAGTATGAGCGAGCTGCGTGAAGGGCTGAGTGGCCCGGCCGAGAGCCAGGTCGTGGCGGTGCCGTACATCGGCTACGAGGACTTCGGCCGCCGATTCCTGGAATACGCCGCCTCCACCGAGCGGATAGCCGGGGCGTTCGAGAAGCTCACGGGGGAGGCGTTCGAATTCGGGCCGATCGGGGCGGGACCCGGCAAGCTCGCGAAACTCTCGGCCACCGTGCGGCTCGGGCGGCCACGGCTGAATCGCGAAGTGGACGACCTGATTTCGTTCGACCTGGTGATCCCGCTCAAGGTCGACCTGCTCATCGACCTGGCGGTGGATCGGTATCCGTTCCGGGTGGACGGCACCATTCACCTGCACCTGACCGTCCGCACCGCGGAGCCGCTGCGGGTCCTCATCGAAATCGACGAGCCGCAGCCCAGCAATGTCCGCATCAATGTCGCCAGCGCGACCCGCCGCGGGGAATTGCTACGCATTCTCGCCAGCGTCGACCACGAGATCCGCCGCTTCGTCGCACGCTATATCGCCACGGAGATCTCCAAACCGCACATCCAGGCAGCCACCGATATCGACGTCGGCGCCCGACTCGATGCCGCCTGGAAGCTATGAACCAACGCGACGACTGATTTCGTGACGCGAGGGTAACTCGCCGGGTACGTCCACAATAGGTTCGGCTCCCAACCGCCGGCACGGATGCGAAACTGCCGACGGCACCGAGCTGTCCGCTGAAGTCCCGGGGCGGCGGGGGAGCTCAGAGCTTCCGGAGTCGCAGCCGGTTGATGGAGTGGTCGGAGTCCTTGCGCAGCACCAGCGTCGCGCGCGGGCGCGTCGGCAGGATGTTCTCCACCAGATTCGGGCGGTTGGTGTTGTGCCAGATTTCCTTGGCCTGGTTGCTGGCTTCCTGGTCGTTGAAGTTCGCGTAGTGGTGGAAGTGCGAATTCGGATCCTGGAAGGCGGTCCTGCGCAGCGACAGGAAGCGCTGCACGTACCAGTTCTCGATGTCCTCGATGCGGGCGTCGACATAGACCGAGAAGTCGAACAGGTCCGACACCATCAGCCGCGGCCCGGTCTGCAGCACGTTCAGGCCCTCGACGATCAGAATGTCGGGCTGGCGCACGCAGTGGTATTCGCCGGGCACGATGTCGTAGGCGATGTGCGAGTAGACGGGCGCGCACACCTCGTGCGCACCGGATTTCACCTCGGTGACGAAGCGCAGCAGCTTGCGCCGGTCGTAGGACTCCGGGAAGCCCTTGCGGTGCATGATGCCGCGCCGGGTGAGTTCGGCTGTCGGGTACAGGAATCCGTCGGTGGTGACCAGATCCACCCGCGGATGGTGGTCCCAGCGCGCCAGCAGCGCCTGCAGCACACGCGCGGTGGTGGACTTGCCGACGGCCACCGAGCCCGCCACGCCGATGACGAACGGCACCTGACGGTCCGGGTGGGTCTCGCCGAGGAAGGTGGCGGTGGCGGCGAACAGGCGCTGCCGGGCCGCGACCTGGAGGTGGATGAGACGGGCCAGGGGGAGGTAGACCTCGGCCACCTCCTCGAGGTCGATCTGCTCACCCAGACCGCGCAGGCCGACCAGTTCTTCCTCGGTGAGGACCAGGGGAGTCGACTTGCGCAGGGTGCGCCACTGCTTGCGGTCGAATTCCACGTACGGGCTGGGCTCGCTCATCCGCGCCATTATTCGTGTCCCCGCACTCGAGACCCGCGTCCCCGTACTCGACACTCGTGTCCCCGCATTCGGGCCGGCCGACAACAACAGCTCTCGGGAAGCCGCATCGTCGCCGTGCCCGGCGATCCGGCCAACACTCCACGCATAGCCGAATTGTGCTCGGCTCCAACATGCGGGTGAACACCAGGTGTTGCTACTGACGGGTAACTCTAGTGAGATGGGCAACACCTCAGCCCCTGGGCGTATCCGGTGAGGTTGCACGACAGGCTGATACGGGCGGCTGAAGGACATAATGGTTCGCGGCCCGTCTCGATTCTGGACTGAGTGGAGCGGGGGAGCGCAGCGGAGGAGCGGAGGGAGGGAAGAATCGAGACCTCCAGGGCCGCGAACCCGCCCGGAGCGAAGCGGAGGGCAAATTGAACAGAGCGCATCCACTGGTCACTGAATATCTGCGGCTGGGTCTGGCATTCGACCGGCTCGAAGAGGGTTTCGTGGACGCCTATACCGGCGATCCCGGCCTGCGCCGCGAGGTGGAGAACGCGCCCGCGCCGGAGCCGCGTGATATCGCCCACGGGGCAGCCGCACTGCGCAAGGAACTGCCCGAGGCGGGCCTCCCCGCGGAGCGCGTCGAATTCCTGGATGCGCACCTGCGGGCGATGGAATGCTCGGGCCGCAAATTCGCCGGCGAGGACATCAACTTCGTCGACGAGGTCCGCGCCTACTTCGACGTGGATATCACCCCCGGCGATACCGAGAACTACCGTGAGGCGCACCGGCAGCTGGACGAGGTGCTGCCCGGTGACGGCGAACTGCTCGACCGGATTACCGTGCACCGCCGCCAGGACGAGATTCCGCCCGAACGCCTGAAGGAATGCGTGGCCGCGTTCTCCGGCGCGCTGCGGGAACTCGTGCGCGACCGCTATCCGCTGCCGGACCACGAGCACGTGGAATACGAAGTGGTGGGCGACAAGCCGTGGTCGGGCTTCAACTATTACCTGGGCAACTACCAATCCCGGGTGGCCATCAATTCCGATCTCAAGCAGCACATGTCACAGCTGCCGCAACTGATCGCGCACGAGGCCTACCCGGGTCATCACACCGAGCACTGCCGGAAAGAGGCCGGGCTGGTGGGCGCGGGGCAGGCCGAGCAGACGCTGTTCCTGGTGAACACCCCGCAGTGCCTGATGGCGGAGGGGCTGGCCGATCTGGCCCTGAAGTCGATCGTCGGCCCGGGCTGGGGCCGCTGGGCGCAGGAGATCTACGCGGACCTGGGGCTGCGCTTCGATGGCGAACGCGCCGAAAGGATTTCGAACGCGTCCGCGAATCTGCTGAGCGTGCGCCAGGATGCCGCGCTGCTGCTGCACGATCGCCGGCGGGATGCCGGCGAGGTGTCGGAATTTCTGCAGCGCTGGAGTCTGGTCACTCCGGAGCGGGCCGCGCAATCGCTGCGATTCCTGTCATCGCCGCTGTGGCGGGCCTATATCTCCACCTATGTGGAGGGATATCGATTGCTGGGAGGGTGGCTGGACCGGGCAGCCGATCCGGAAGACCGGTCCGAGCGTTTTCGCCGTCTCTTGGACGAACCCCTCACACCCGGCGCGATCCGCCGCATGTGAGGGGTACTCCCCGACGTCCTGATTGGTGCTTACGCGCCCCAGCTGGCACAGGACGCGCCGCCGCTGGACATGGTGCACATGGTCTTGAGCAGGGTGAAGATCAGGGACTGGATGGTGGTGGCGTCAGCGCTCATGAAAGATTCCTCGAAAGATCGGATGGGCCAATGTCACTGGCGTAACTGTGCCAGCGCGGCGATACATTACCGAGATTTGTTGCCCTGCCATAGCCTGATTTCATAGTGATGTCCACCGCTCACGGCGATTCGGTCGTCTCTCCTGCGCCGACGATTCCTCTGCCCCCAATTTCCGGGGCACGATTCCTTCGCGCGTGGCGACCGGCGGATGGTCGCCGCCGGTCGCGAGATAGGATGACCGGACCGCGACTGGCGCACTCGAGGTGGAAGCAACCACCGGGAAGCACCGAAGTCCGGCACCGCGCGCCTGGGTGCCTGGCGACCCCCGAGCCGTATTCGGGGTACCCGGACAACGGAGGTGCGCGATGAACGAGACAGAGAACCCCCGGATCGGCTCGGCGGCAGCGGCCAATAGACTCGGCGGCGTGACCCAGACGAGCGCCTCTGTCAACAGCCAGTCCCTCGCCGAACTCGATCCCGAGGTCGCGTCCGCGATGGGCGGCGAACTCGCTCGCCAGCGCGACACCCTCGAGATGATCGCCTCGGAGAACTTCGTGCCGCGCGCGGTGCTGCAGGCGCAGGGCAGCGTGCTCACCAACAAGTACGCCGAGGGCTACCCGGGTCGCCGCTACTACGGCGGCTGCGAGAACGTCGACATCGTCGAGGATCTGGCCCGCGCCCGCGTCAAGGAGCTGTTCGGCGCGGAATTCGCCAATGTCCAGCCGCATTCGGGCGCGCAGGCCAATGCCGCGGTGCTGATGGCGCTGATGAACCCGGGCGAGAAGCTGCTGGGCCTGGATCTGGCGCACGGCGGTCACCTCACCCACGGCATGCGCCTGAACTTCTCCGGCAAGCTGTACGAGGTCCACGCCTACGGCGTCGCCAAGGAAGACCACCGCGTCGACATGGACGAGGTGCGCAAGATCGCCCGCGACACCCGCCCGAAGGTGATCGTGGCCGGCTGGTCGGCGTACCCCCGGCACCTGGACTTCGCTGCCTTCCGTGAGATCGCGGACGAGGTCGGCGCCTACCTGTGGGTCGACATGGCGCACTTCGCCGGTCTGGTCGCGGCCGGGCTGCACCCGTCGCCGGTGCCGTACGCGGACGTGGTGTCCTCGACCGTGCACAAGACCCTGGGCGGCCCCCGCTCCGGTCTGATCCTGGCGAAGCAGGAATTCGCCAAGAAGCTGAACTCCGCGGTCTTCCCGGGTCAGCAGGGCGGCCCGCTCATGCACGCCATCGCCGCCAAGGCCGTGGCCTTCAAGATCGCCGGCAGCGCGGAGTTCAAGGAGCGCCAGGAGCGCACCATCTCCGGCGCCAAGATCCTCGCCGAGCGCCTGACCGCGCCCGACGCCAAGGCCAAGGGCATCACCGTGCTCACCGGCGGCACCGACGTGCACCTGGTGCTGGTGGACCTGCGCAACTCGCAGCTGGACGGCCAGCAGGGCGAGGATCTGCTGCACGAAATCGGAATCACCGTGAACCGCAACGCCGTTCCGTTCGACCCGCGCCCGCCGATGGTCACCTCCGGCCTGCGCATCGGCACCCCGGCGCTGGCCACCCGCGGCTTCGGCGACGAGCAGTTCACCGAGGTCGCCGACATCATCGCCGCCGCCCTCACCGGCTCCGCCGACCTGGACTCGCTGCGTCAGCGCGTTTCCACGCTGGCGCAGGACTTCCCGCTGTACGACGGCCTGGAGGACTGGCGCCTGCTGGGCTGAGGCCCGCCGGGCAATCGAGAGCCCGCCGCGATTCCATGATCGCGGCGGGCTCTCCGCGTCGCGGTGCGACTCTGGGTCGCGATGAGATTCGTTGCCCGCCAGGGATTCCCGGCTAGAACGACCAGAACTTGCGCGGCCCGCCCGTGAGGCTCGGTGCGTCCGCGGTCACGGTGGCGATCAGCTGCTTGGGATGCGGGTTCACCCAGTTCCGTTCGGAGTCGCCGTCGCGCAGGACGACCGTGGGGACGGTCTCGTTGCCGTCGGCCACCGAGCGGACGAAGGCGGCCGCCTCCGGGTCCTGCCAGATGTCGACCTCGCGGTGGACGATGCCGTGGCGATTGAGCACTCGGCGCATGCGGGAGCAGTAGGGGCAACCCGGGCGGCGGTAGACGACCAGTTCCGGGGTGGCGTCGGTGGTCATGATCGGAGTCTAGGTCCGCGCGGCCGCCCCCACCATGTCGGCGGGGCGGGACTGACGCCGGGGCCGAGAGTCGGTGCCTCGGAATCGGGAATCACCGAGCAGCGCAGGCGATTCGGTTCGAGTCCGTCGTGCGTGCCGTGCCGACGGGATGACACGGCACGCACGACGGCTCCTGATTCAGGCGTGCTTGCTCAGGTAGTCCAGGTACATCGGGCGCAGCGCCTCGCCGACCCTGCCCTCGCCGGCGTGGAAGTAGTCGTCGAGCAGGGCGACGGTGTTCCAGATGTCGACCTCGCCCTCGCCCTGATTGCCGGCCGCGACCTCGGCGCCGGGAATCGCCTTGAGCAGTTGCCACAGGAACTTGATGTCGCCGCGCCGGGCTGCCAGCTTCACAGCACGGTCGTGCAATTCCTTGGTGGGCAGCGTTGCCAGATCCGCAGTTTCGGCCATGACCTCGACTGTAATGGAGGGCATGACACAGCAACCCAGGTACCGGGTCAAGCGCGTGTACGACGATCCCGATGCGGCCGACGGCCGCCGGGTGCTGGTGGACCGGCTCTGGCCGCGCGGCATCAGCAAACAGCAAGCGGCCATAGACGAATGGGCCAAGGACGTGACGCCGTCGAACGAGCTGCGGAGGTGGTATCACGCCGCGCCGGAGACACGCCGTGCCGAGTTCGAGCGCCGGTATCGAATCGAGCTCGCCGCGGACGCGGCGCAGGAGGGGCTGGCGCGCCTGCGGTCGGAGGCCGCGACCGCCCCGTTGACGCTGGTCACGGCCACCAAAGAGCCGGAGCACAGCCATGTTCCCGTGCTGCTGGGTGAATTGGGCGAAACACACAGAGCGGACTCGCGTTAACGCGATCTTCACCAATGCGCCCCGCAGTCCGGAAGCCGGATCGCGATTTCGGCGGTAGCGTCGGGAGTGCGAGCCGCGTAGGTGTGGCTCGTACGGGAGGTCCTGATCGTGACTGAGCAACTCAGTGCGAGGGGGCCGGCACCCGGCCCTCGGGTCGTACGACCCCAAGGCTGACCGGCCCAGCGAGAACGCTCGCGCGGTGTCGCGCGAGTGGCAAAGGAGCCCACCGTGACTGATGCACGCTCCGTCAACGCTCCCAGCAGGGACGCCGGCTCTGACCAGAGCCCGCTGACCACGACACGGGGAGTTCGCGCCTCGCAGTCGGCCGATTCCGGACCGGCGAAAACATTCGTAGTCGACACGTCGGTGTTGCTGTCCGACCCCTGGGCACTGACCCGCTTCGGCGAGCACCATGTGGTGCTGCCGCTGGTGGTGATCAGTGAACTCGAGGCCAAACGCCATCACCACGAACTCGGCTGGTTCGCTCGCGAGGCACTGCGCATGCTGGACGACATGCGTCTGGCACACGGTCGGCTCGATCAGCGGGTGTCGGTCGGCACCCAGGGCGGGACACTCCAGGTGGAGTTGAACCACACCGACCCAACCGTATTGCCCGTCGGATTCCGCACGGACACCAACGATTCCCGCATCCTGGCCTGCGCGCTCAACCTGGCCGCCGAGGGACAGCGGGTCGTGCTGGTGTCCAAGGACATTCCGCTGCGCGTCAAGGCCGGCGCGGTCGGCCTGCGGGCCGACGAGTACCACGCGCAGGATGTCGTCACCTCCGGCTGGACCGGCATGGTGGAACTGGAGGTCGCCACGGGCACCGTCGACAAGCTCTACTCCGACAGCGTCATCGACCTCGACGAGGCTCGGGACATGCCCTGCCACACCGGAATTCGGATGCTCGGCCCGCGCGGCAGCGCGCTGGCGCGGGTGACGCCGGACAAGCGGGTGCAACTGGTGCGGGGTGATCGCGAGGCCTTCGGGCTGCACGGGCGCTCGGCCGAACAGCGCATCGCGCTGGATCTGCTGCTCGACGAGAGCGTCGGCATCGTCTCCCTCGGCGGGCGGGCCGGCACCGGCAAATCCGCGCTGGCGCTGACCGCCGGGCTCGAAGCGGTGCTGGAGCGCCGCTCGCATCGGAAGGTGGTGGTGTTCCGGCCGCTCTACGCGGTGGGTGGACAGGAGCTCGGCTATCTGCCGGGCTCCGAGAGCGAGAAGATGGGACCGTGGGCGCAGGCCGTCTTCGACACCCTCGAGGGGCTGGCCAGCCCGGAGGTGATGGAGGAGGTGCAGGCGCGCGGCATGCTGGAGGTGCTGCCGCTCACCCACATTCGCGGGCGCTCGCTGCACGACTCCTTCGTGATCGTGGACGAGGCGCAGTCGCTGGAACGCAATGTGCTGCTCACGGTGCTGAGCCGGTTGGGCAGCGGGTCGCGGGTGGTGCTCACCCACGACGTCGCACAGCGTGACAACCTACGCGTGGGCCGGCACGACGGCGTGGCCGCCGTGATCGAAAAGCTCAAGGGGCACCCGTTGTTCGCGCACGTCACCCTGACCCGTAGTGAGCGGTCGCCGATCGCGGCGCTGGTCACCGAGATGCTGGAGGAGTTCGGGCCCATTCCTGATGCCCGGTAGTTAGGACCTGCCCGGTCGGAGCGCGACGCGCCCCGGCCGGGCAATTCTTTGGCAAGTGGTTGAACTCACATGTGGTGGGGTACCTTTCGCTGTAATTCCAGCTCGGATATCCCTTCGGTGAGCGCTGTCCGATTCGCCGGATCGTAACCGAGTTGTCGGCCAGGATTCGCGGGAGGATGGAAAATGCACCACTTCGCACGACGTACGGCTGGCACCATCGCGGTGCTCGCGGTCGTCACCGCGCTCGGCGCGGGCTGCGGCAAGGACGACAACAAGAACTCCGCGTCGTCCACGACCTCGACCACCGCCGCCGCGCCGGCCGGCGACGACACCCACGCCGCCGAAACCAAGATGGCCACCCGCGACGGCGCCGAGATCGCCGTCGCCGGCGGCATTCTCGAGAAGTACAACCAGATGGGCGGCGCCATCGGCACTCTCGGTATGCCCACCGGCCCCGCCATGGACGCGCCCGACGGCGGCATGATGCAGGAATTCTCTGGCGGTGCGATCTACTCCGGCCCGACCCACGGCACCCACGTGGTGTGGGGCGAGATCCGCAAGGCCTGGGACGACCAGGGCGGTGCCGACGGCACCCTCGGCTACCCGACCAGCGACGAATACGACATCACCGGTGGCAAGCAGAGCGATTTCAGCGGCGGCTCCATCACCTGGGTGGACAACGAGACCACGGTCACCGAGAAGTAGCCCGGCCGGTCCGGGCTGCCCGGTGACGGCATCCCGGACCTGGCTGCGGCTATAGCCGATTCGAATACCGCGCGAAGGCCCCCATGTTTGCCCCGATGCCGCTAGGTTGTTCGCGTGCAGAACGTTTTGTCCGATCGGGAACTGCTGGAATCACTCGCGGCCGAGGTGGAGACCAACCTCGCGCGGCACATCGCCGCCGCCCCCGAGTGGCAGCCCCACGACTACGTGCCGTGGGACGACGGCCGCAATTTCCAGTTCCTCGGCGGAACCGATTGGGATCCGGCGCAATCCGACCTCAGCGAGGTCTCCAAGACCGCGCTCACGGTGAGCGTGCTGATCGCCGACAACCTGCCCGCCTACCACCGCGAGGTCGGCAAGTACCTGCGCAGCGGACCGTGGTGGCGCTGGGTCGGCCGCTGGACCGCCGAGGAGAACCGGCACGAGATCCTCATCCGCAACTACCTGATGGTCACCCGCGCCGTCGACCCGGTCGCGCTGGAGCGGATGCGCATGGCGCACATGACCACCGGCTTCCGCCGCCCCGCCATGCACCTGCCCGACGTGCTCGCCGCCTGGGCACTGGAGGAGACCGCGGCCGCCGTCCGGCACCGCACCGCCGCGCGCCTGGCCGACAATGTCATGGTCGCGACCATCGCCGACCGGTTGGCCGCCGACGACGAACTGCAGGCCGTCTTCTTCGCCAACCTGGTCGGCGCGGCCCTCGACCTGGCGCCCGATCAGACCGTGCGCGCCATCGCCGACCGCATCGCCGACTTCCACGCCCCCGTGGTGCAGCTCGCCGACGGCCGCACCAGCGACGAGGTCCTCGCCGAGGCCGGCATCTACGACCGTGCGAACGAAGCCGAACTGGTCTTCGCGCCCCTGCTCGAGCAGTGGAAGATCTTCACCCGCAACGACTTCGGTGAGGAAGGCGAGAAGGCGCGCGCCGAACTGGCCCACCTGCGCCCCTGAGCATGCCCCTGCCCCGCAGAACCTGATCCCGTGCCCTGTGCGCGGTTCGATGCCGACGCCCGCCGCGAATACGTGGCGGGCGTCGTGCTTTCCGCCTAGGGAGCCGGCTCAGCGGGGAAGGAGTGCGCGCACGACGCCGGTGACCGTGCCGCGCAGGAAGTTCTCCCAGCTGAAGTGGTCGTGCCACAGCGTGATGCGGCCGTCACGGAACTCGAAGGTGCCGCAGACCCAGAACGAGATCTCGACCGGGCCCATGCGCAGATAGTCGGTGCGTTCGGTGAGCACCGTGCCGTCCTCGGTGGCGGCGATGTGATGCATATCGGCGCGGAAGCCGTAGCGGGGACTGTTGAGCAGATTCAGGACCCAGCGCACGCGGTCCACGCCGCGAATGTCGGGGAGCGAGGTGTTCTTCCAGACGATGCCGGGATCGACCAGCTCCAGGGCTTCGCCGACGATCTTCATTTCCATTGCCGCGAAGAACTCGCGCACCGTGGTGACCGGATCCTGCTTCAGCTCGGGTAGCTCTGACATGAGCCGAGCGTAGGCCGAAACCGGGCAGTGGCACAGATATCCGCGGCAACTACCGCTGTGTCCGTTCGTGGCGGTTACGCCGGGTCTCGAGGAGCACGGCCAAACCGTCCAGGATGCGATCGATGCCGAAGGCGAGGGCATTGTCGCGGCCGGTCTCGGCGGCGGTTCCGGACATGGTCTCGGCGAAGGCGGCCGCGGCGTGCGGAAAGCGCTCTGCCTGCGCCGACAGCACCGCGCCGAGCTCTCGGGCCAGTTCGCCCTCCAGATCCTCACCCGCCGTCGCGGTCTGCTGGGCAATGCCGCGGGCGTGACCCAGCAGCAGCACGACGGTGTCGAAACACTCGGCCGCGGTCAGACCGGTGCCGTCCAGCGCGCCGACGGCCGAATCGAGCCAGGCCAGCTCATTGGGGCCCATCGGGCGGACGCCGGTGGACGCGTCGTTCCCCCAGGGGTGTGCGACGGCCCGGGTGAAGAAGGTCTCGGTCCACGGGCGTAGATAGGTGCGCCAGGGTTCCGGATCGGAATCCGAAGGGGCGGTGGTGTTTTCCGGCGGCACGCCGAGGGCGGTGTCCAGCATGAGCGCGATGAGCTCGGTCTTGCCGGGGAAGTAGCGGTACAGCGCCATCTTGGCGCAGCCGAGGCGTTCGGCCAGCCGCGCCATGGACAGGTTGGCCAGTCCTTCGGCGTCGGCGAGGTCGATGGCCTCGGCGACGATGCGCTCCAGTGTGAGGGACGGCTTGGGCCCGCGCCGAGGACGGTCGGGGGAGCCCCAGAGCAGTTCGAGGGTGGTCGGTGCCGACATGGTCGCCATCCTTCCGGATTCCGAGCTTGACGTGAAACTGCGTCCATCGTACGCTATCGCCATCAACAGCGTCCGATGGACGCAGTTATCGAAGGAGTCACCGCCATGCGCAACACCACCGTCCTCATCTCCGGAGCCAGCGTCGCCGGCCCTGCCCTCGCCTACTGGCTGCACCGCTACGGCTTCCAGGTGACCGTGGTCGAGAAGGCGCCCGCGCTGCGCGCCGGCGGCCAGGCCGTCGATTTCACCGGCGAGACCCACATGACCGTGCTCGAGCGCATGGGCGTGCTCGACGACATCGAGCGGCGGCAGACCGGTAAGACCGACTGGGTGCTGATCGACGAGAGTGGCGTCGAGCAGGCCGTGATGGCCGGGGAGTTCCTCGGCGGCGATATCGAGATCCTGCGCGGCGACCTCGCCCGGATCCTCTACAGCCGGACCGCGGGAGAGTGCGAATACCTCTTCGGCGACACCGTCACCGCGCTGCGGGAGACCGGCGACGGCGTATACGTCGAATTCGAGAACGCGCCCGCGCGGGTCTTCGATCTGGTCTTCGGATGCGACGGCATCCATTCACGGGTGCGGAAGCTGGCCTTCGGCCCGGAGGCGGACTTCGTCACGCACGACGGCTACTACTACGCCATCGCGGGAGCCTCGGTCTGGGAGGACATGCCGGAAGGGAATCGGCCCCGCGCCAGGTCTCTCGGCTGCAATACCCCCGGCCGGCTCGCCATGACGGGCGGTAACAAGGCCGCGCAGATGTACCTGTTCGCCTCGCCCGAAATCGATTACTCGCGTGACGATTTCGATCAGCAGCGCGGTATCGTCGCCGAGCGTTTCGCCGGAATGGGCTGGGAGGTGCCGCGCATGCTGGCCGAACTCCCGCGCCTGGACGGCTTCTACCTGGACGCCATCGCCAAGGTGTCGATGAAGCACTTCACGTCGGGGCGGGTGGCGCTGGTCGGCGATTCCGCGCACGGCCACACGCTGAACGGATTCGGCACCGGTTCGGCGATTGTCGGGGCCTATGTGCTGGCCGGTGAATTGGCCGCGGCCGACGGCGATCACACCGTGGCATTCGCTCGCTACGAGGAGATCATGAAGCGCCTGCTGCGCAAGACCGACGATGCCAGCCCCGGCCGATTCCTGGCGCCTCGGACCGCACGCGGTCTGCGCCTTCGTAATTGGTTCGTGCGTTCGCGCGGCTTCAAGATGATGGCGAAGTACGCCGAGAACGCCAAGAACGACATCGATCTGAAGAACTACCCGGACATGGTCGGGGCCGCGTGAACCCTGGCGCGGGTGTGGCAGCGCCACCGCCGCCGCACCCGCCCAGCCGGATGCCGAATGTGGCGCCCTATTCGTTCTTTCCATCCACCTGCGCCATGGAGAGCACATCCAGCCGGCGATCCAGCTCCTCCAGCGAGAGCTTGTCGCCGATCAGACCGCGGTCGATGACCGTCTGCCGGATCGTCTTGTGCTCCTTCAACGCCTGCTTGGCGACGGCCGCCGCCTCCTCGTAACCGATGGCCGAATTCAACGGGGTCACGATCGACGGCGAGGATTCCGCCAGCCGCCGCAGCCGGTCCACATCGGCGACCAGGCCACGGACGCACTTGTCGGCGAACAGGCGGGAGACATTGGCCAGCAGGCGAATCGACTCCAGCACATTGCGGGCCATCATCGGAATGTAGACGTTCAATTCGAAGGCGCCGCTGCCGCCGCCCCAGGCGATCGCGGCATCATTGCCGATGACCTGCGCGGCCACCTGCGTAACCGCCTCCGGCAGTACCGGATTCACCTTGCCCGGCATGATCGAGGAACCCGGCTGCAGGTCCGGCAGCTGTAGCTCGGCCAGACCGGTGAGCGGGCCCGAACCCATCCAGCGAATATCGTTGGCGATCTTGGTCAGACTGATCGCGACCGTGCGCAGCGCACCGGACAACTCCACCAGGCCGTCGCGGGCCGCCTGCGCCTCGAAGTGGTCGCGGGCCTCCGACAGGTGATCCAGATCGGTCACCCGGGCCAGCTCCGCAACGACTTTCGCGCCGAAACCGGCCGGCGCGTTCAATCCGGTGCCGACCGCGGTGCCGCCGATGGCCAGCTCGCCCACCCGGGGCAGGGTGGCCAGCAGGCGCTCGATGCCCGCACTCACCTGCCGGGTGTAGCCGCCGAACTCCTGGCCCAGGGTGACCGGAACCGCGTCCATCAGATGGGTACGGCCGGACTTGACCACGTACTTCCACTCCTGGGACTTGTCCAGCAGCGCCAGCCGCAGATGATCCAGGGCCGGGACCAGATCCTTGACCACCGCCTCGGTAGCCGCGAGATGCGTTGCGGTGGGGAAGGTGTCATTGGACGACTGCGACATGTTCACGTCGTCGTTGGGGTGCACGGTGACGCCGTCACGGGCGGCGACGCTCGCGATCACCTCGTTGGCGTTCATGTTCGAGCTGGTGCCCGATCCGGTCTGGAAGACATCGATCGGGAACTGGTCGTCGTGGCGGCCGTCGGCGACCTCCTCCGCCGCCGCGATGATGGCGTCGGCCTTGGCCTTGTCCAATAGACCCAGATCGCGATTCACGGCCGCGCAGGCGGCCTTCAGCAGGCCGAGTGCGCGAATCTGCGCGCGCTCCAGGCCGCGTCCGCTGATCGGGAAGTTCTCCACCGCCCGCTGGGTTTGCGCCCGCCACAGCGCGTCGACGGGAACGCGGACCTCGCCCATGGTGTCGTGTTCGATGCGGTACTGCGTCTCCTCGCTCATGAACCGACCCTATGCCCGCCGCGCACCCCGTGGGAGTGCCACGCCTGAGGGAATCCGCACAGCGCCTGTGGGAATAGGACATCGCCGGTCCCGGAGACAGCGCCGCCCCGGTGGACGGATCCACCGGGGCGGCAAGCTGTTTCGCTCGGATCAGGGGAGCGGCGGGGTGGCGTGCTCGTCGCCGACGAAGTCCACCGACGCGTACTCGCGCAGCTTGGTCAGCCGGTGGTAGGCGTCAACCATGCGGATGGTGCCGGACTTGGCGCGCATGACGATGGACTGGGTGTACGCGCCGCCGCCGTAGTAGCGGACGCCCTTGAGCAGATCGCCGTCGGTGACGCCGGTCGCGCTGAAGAAGACGTCCTCACCGGAGACCAGATCCGTGGTGTTCAGGATGCGGTCCAGGTCGTGGCCGGCGTCGATGGCCTTCTGCCGCTCGGCGTCGTCCTTGGGGGCCAGCTTGGCCTGCAGCGCGCCGCCCAGGCAGCGCATGGCGGCCGCGGCGATGATGCCCTCGGGGGTGCCGCCGATGCCGATCAGCATGTCGACGCCGGACTCCGGACGGGCACAGGCGATGGCGCCGGCCACGTCACCGTCGGAGATGAGGCGGATGCGGGCGCCCGCGTCGCGCACGGCCTTCATGTGCTCGGCGTGGCGGGGGCGGTCCAGGATGCACACGGTCAGGTCGGAGACCGAGGAGTTCTTGGCCTTGGCGACCCGGCGTAGGTTCTCCGCGATCGGGGCCGACAGGTCGATCACGTCGGCGGCGTCGGGGCCGACGGCGATCTTCTCCATGTAGAACACGGCCGAGGGGTCGAACATGGCGCCGCGCTCGGCGACCGCCAGCACGGAGATCGCGCCCGGGGAACCCTTCGACATCAGGGTGGTGCCGTCGATCGGGTCGACCGCGAAATCCAGTTCCGCGCCGGTGCCGTCGCCGACCAGCTCGCCGTTGTACAGCATGGGCGCTTCGTCCTTCTCGCCCTCACCGATCACGACGATGCCGCGCATGGAGACCGTCGCCACCAGCTGCCGCATGGCGTCCACGGCCGCGCCGTCGCCGCCCTCCTTGTCACCACGGCCGACCCAGCGGCCCGCGGCCATGGCGCCGGCCTCGGTGACCCGGACCAACTCGAGCGCTAGGTTGCGGTCCGGTGCCTCGCGGCGGCTGGATGCGGTCATGACGAGAGCCTCCTTGGTTGTCTAAAGCTGCGTAAATTGTCGCATTGCGGTTTACGGCCCTCGGCACGTACTTACGTTTCCCGAGACCGTGAGCTCGGTCGCACCCGGGCCCCGTGGATACTGAGTGCGTGTCGTACCAAAAGCCGCGCAGTCAGAACGACTACAAGGACCTGATCTGGTCGCTCGCTCCGCTGGTGCTCATCTGCCTGGTCATCGCCGGGATCGCGAGCCAGTGCTCGTTCTCCACCGGCGGTCCGACCCAGGGCCGGATCCCGGCCTTCGATGCGAAGGCAGCGCTCACCGACGACGCGCGCCACCTGTCCTTCCCGATCCGCCTGCCGGCCCTGCCGGATACGGATCCGGACAAATGGACTCCGAACTCGGGCAGCCACGACACCATCGCCGGGACGGGTGGCGGTGACACCAGCACAGTCGGATTCATCACCCCCCAGGGCACCTACATGCAGTTGACGCAGTCGAACGCGACCGTCGACGCCATCGCCAAGAAGTACGCGCCCGCCAAGACCGCCACCGGCACCCAGCGGTACGGCGACCATATGTGGAATGTCTACGCCGAGGCCGGCTCCGAGCCCGCGTGGATCAGCGACTTCGGCGATGTCCGCGTCCTCATCAAGGGCGCCGGCAATCCCACCGCCTTCGATACCCTCGCCACCGCCATGGGCCAGGCGCAGCCGCTGCCGCGCAGCTGATCGGATAAATCGCTCGACCCCACCGCGGTCTTCGGCTGCGATGAGCGGCATGAGCGTCCTCGACGAACTGCGCGCCCGCGAACCGATCTTCCATCGGCCCGAACTGGGCACCGATTTCGCGCCGATGGTGGCCGCCGACTTCTGGGAGATCGGCGCGTCCGGGCGGTGCTTCGACCGCGACTACGTGCTCGAGGTACTGGCCGAGCGGCAGCGGACGCCGGCCGAGGAGATCTGGGAGACCAGCGAGTTCCGATGCCAGGAGCTGGCTCCCGACCTGTACCTGCTGACCTATCTATTGCGGCAGCCGGAGCGGGTCAGCCGGCGGGCCACTATCTGGCGGCGGGCCGGGGCGGACTGGCAGATCGTTTTTCACCAGGGCACGGTCGTTGCCTAGCGGTCACTCCTGGGCGGTGCGGTGGGCGAGGGCATCCTCGACGCGCTTGCGGGCGCCGGCGAGGTGCTGTTCGCAGCGGGTGGCGAGGGCTTCGCCGCGTTCCCACAGGGCCAGCGAGTCGTCGAGATCCATGCCGCCCTGCTCGAGCATCTTGACGACATTGACCAGCTCGTCGCGGGCGCGCTCGTAGCCGAAGGTGGCGATTTCGGCGCGTTCGTCGTCGGTCATCAGGAGTCCTTCCGGGTCGGGCGGGGAGCCAGGGATTGGGCGCCGAGGGCGGCGGCGGAGATCGCGCCGTCGGCCACCCGGATGCGGAGCTGCGTGCCGGGCGGGGAGTCCTCGATGGCGCGGACCACCTCGCGGTCCTTGCCGTTCACCCGCTGCACCACGGCGTAACCGCGGGCCAGGGTGGCGGCCGGGCCCACCGCGGAGAGCTTTTCGCGCAGGTGCCGGGTGGTGGTGGACTCGCCGTTCAGCAGGTGGTCCACGGCCCGCTGGGCGCCGGCGCGCAGCCGCTCCACCTCGTCGTGGCGCTGATCGAGCAGCCGCAGCGGGTCGGCCAGCACCGGGCGGGAACGCAATTGGGCCAGGGCGCGGGCCTCGCGGTCCACCCAGCCGCGCAGGGCCGCGTTCGCGCGGGACCGAAGTTCCTGCAGCAGCGCGGTTTCGGCGGCGGCGTCGGGCACGATGCGCTTGGCGGCGTCGGTGGGGGTGGCGGCCCGCAGGTCGGCGACATAGTCCGAGATCGGATTGTCCGGCTCGTGGCCGATGGCGCTCACGATCGGAGTGGTGGCGGAAACGATGGCGCGGCACAGGGTTTCATCGGAGAACGGCAGCAGATCCTCGACGCTGCCGCCGCCGCGCGCCAGCACGATCACATCCACCTCGGGATTCGCGTCGAGCGCGGCGATGGCCTCCAGGATCTGCGGCACCGCGGTCGGGCCCTGCACGGCGGTATTGCGAATCTCGAAACGCACCGCGGGCCACCGCTGCGTGGCCACCGTCACCACATCGTGCTCGGCGGCGCTGGCGCGGCCGGTGATCAGGCCGATCCGATTGGGCAGGAACGGGATCGGGCGCTTGAGCCGAGGATCGAACAGGCCCTCCGCCGACAGCAGCGCCTTCAAGCGTTCGATGCGGGCCAGCAGCTCGCCGATGCCCACCGGCCGAATCTCGGTGACCCGCAACGACACCGTGCCCCGCCCGGTGAAGAACGACAGCTTGCCGTACACGACGACCCGGCTGCCCTCCTGTAGCGGCACCGCCGAATTACGCAGCAGCTCCGGATCACAGGTCACCGACAGCGACATGTCCGCCGCCGTATCCCGCAGCACCAGAAAGGCCGTCCGCGTCCCCGGCCGCACATTCATCTGGGTGATCTGCCCCTCTACCCAGACCGCCCCCAGCCGGTCGATCCACTGCGCCACCTTCACCGCGACGGTCCGCACCGGCATCGGGTTCTCGGCGGACGAGCTCGGCGGCCGCGGCGTCGTATCGGTGCTCACCGCACGATTCTGTCAGTGCCCACCGACGCCCGGCGCACACCGCCCGCCGACACGGGATTCACGCGCTTGTCCGACCCCGCGGATCCCGGTGAATACGAACACCGGCCGCCCGGGTGGTAGCCCGGGCGGCCGGCGCTGGTCGAGGACCGCCGATGTGACGGTGCCGGAGTTCCGGGGCCGGGCCCCGAAAGAGTTGGGTTCACTTCGCCTGAACGGTCGCGATCCGGTTGGTCAGCATGGTGACGAACGGGGCGCGGTCGAGGGTCTCCTGCTCGTAGGCGAGCAGCGCCACGAGGTCGTCGACGGTCAGCTGGCGCAGGCGGGCGCGCAGCTGGGCGATGGTCATGGCGGAGTAGTCGAAGCGGATCGCCACTTCGGGCTCGACGACGGCGCTGCTGTGGTGGCCGTTGGAAGCCGTTGCGGGCGCTGCGGTCTCGGTGACCTCCGGATCGGCTGCCTCCTGCGCGGCCGATTCGGCGGGCACCGGTTCGGGGTCGACCGCGACCGGCTCGGTCTCGACCGCGGCCGGTTCAGGGGCCGCGACCGGCTCCACTACGGCCGGAGCGGGCGCCGCGACGGCCGGTTCCGGCTCGGTGAAGAGGTCGAAACGGCTCTGCCGTACCGATTCGGCGGCGAAGCTCGGAGTTTGCTCGTCTTCCTCGTCCTCATCGAAGGTGGCCCAGGCGGGCTGTTCTTCAGGCTGGTTGAGCAAACGGTCGAAAACGGCGTCGCCCTTGAGGGCGAGGCTGGTCACGAACTGCTGGAGGTGCATGGTGGTCTGCAGCACCTGGCTGATCGCGGTGATCGGGAAATTGATCGCGGTCGTCGGTAGCCGACGAGTTTCCTCGAGAGCATAGACGGCGGCCCCGGCGGCGACCCGGGCCAGGAACGGAGGTCGGAACATGCCCCTAGCCTGCCCGAAACGCCGTGTGATGCAAAGGTGAAAAGCCGCGAAAAGTGATTGTGACCCTGACCTCCGCGCGAATGCGCGCCGGAGCGCACACGTATTCTGTGGGGCATGTCCTCGGCTATCCCTTTGAACGTCGGAATCGTCGGGTCCGCGGCGGGTGATGCCGACGCGCCACGGGGCCCACAAGAGAAGCGAGTACTGCTCGCCGAACCGCGCGGCTACTGCGCCGGTGTGGACCGAGCGGTCGAAACGGTGGAGAAGGCGCTCGAAAAGCACGGCGCGCCCATCTATGTCCGCAAGGAAATCGTGCACAACCGGCACGTGGTGGAAACGCTGCGCGAGCGCGGTGTGATCTTCGTCGACCAGACCGAGGAGGTGCCGGAGGGCGCGCTCGTGGTGTTCTCCGCACACGGCGTGTCCCCGGCCGTCCACGAGTCCGCCGCCCGCCGCAACCTGCACACCATCGACGCCACCTGCCCGCTGGTCACCAAGGTGCACCAGGAGGCCAAGCGCTTCGCCCGCGACGACTTCGACATCCTGCTCATCGGCCACGAGGGCCACGAGGAGGTCGAGGGCACCGCCGGTGAGGCGCCCGACCACGTGCAGCTGGTGGACGGCCCCGACGCCGTCGACTCGGTCACCGTGCGCGACGAGAACAAGGTGATCTGGCTCTCCCAGACCACGCTGTCGGTGGACGAGACCATGGAGACGGTCAACCGCCTGCGCCAGAAGTTCCCCAAGCTGCAGGATCCGCCGAGCGACGACATCTGCTACGCCACCTCCAACCGCCAGACCGCGGTGAAGGCCATGGCCCCCGAATGCGATCTGGTGATCGTGGTCGGCTCCCGGAACTCGTCCAACTCGGTCCGGCTGGTGGAGGTCGCGCTGAGTGCCGGCGCCCGCGCCGCCCAGCTGGTGGACTATGCGCGCGAGGTGGATCCCGCCTGGCTGGAGGGTATTCGCACGGTCGGTGTCACCTCCGGCGCCTCGGTTCCGGAGATTCTCGTGGAGGGCGTGCTGGAATTGCTGGCCGAGCACGGTTTCGGTGCGGTGGTTCCGGTCACGACGGCCAACGAGACGCTGGTCTTCTCGCTGCCGCGCGAACTTCGCACCGCGCGCGCGTAACTCGTTCCGAAACGCATTCGCGCCCTCCACATTCGTTGTGGAGGGCGCGAATTTGCTATCCGGATGATCTTTTTTCGTGCCCGATTTCCTGATTGCCGGAAATATACGGTGCGAGTCGCTCGAATGTCGCCGGGGATTCAGCGTTCGATGCGACCCGAATCACGTTCGCGGTAGCGCACATTCGGGCGCGGATGCGGCGGCAGTTCACCCGGCTGCGCGCGACGGCGGCGGCCACCCTCGGCGGCAGGGGCCGGATTGCGCTCGGGGGCGGCGTGGCGTTCGGCGCCGCGACCCATGGCCTGCTCGGGGCTCTGCGCACGGCGGCGGCCCTCGCCCTGGGCGGCCTCCGGCGCCGGCGGGGTGGCGCGACGCTCACCGTTGCGGGGGCGATCGGCCGGGGCGGCGCGGCGCTCACCGCTGCGGGGCTGGTCGCCAGGGGCCGCGCGGCGCTCGCCGGCGCGGGACGGCTGCTCGGCGTACTGGGCCCGGCGGCGGCCCTCGGCGGTAGCGGCGCCGGACTGGTTCGGGCCCGCGGCGCGGCGGCGGCCCTCGGTGGCGGCCGGGGTGCGTTCGGCGGCGGCCTGATCCGGATCCTGGGCGCGCCGGCGGCGGCCCTCGCCGGCGGGCCGGCCGGTGTTGCTTACCCGCGGCGGCCCGGCCGCGACCCGGGCGCCCGCGTGCCGGGACGAACGAGCGGTCTCGGTGTCGGGGGTGTCGCCTTCTTCGGCGGTGTCCGCGCCGGGCCGGAAGCGGCGTCTGGCGGGTTCCTTGGAGGCGGTGGAGCGGGTGCGCTGGGCGCGGGCGCTGCCGGGGCGGGTGGCACGAGCCCGGGTCCTGCGCGGTTCGCCGGTCGCGCCGGCCTTGGTCTCGCGGTGGTGCAGCACGATGCGGACGGCGCCGACGATCAGCACGATCACGGTGGCCAGCGCCATGGTGGGGAACCGATTCACCAGCGGGATGGCCAGATTCAGCAGGATGTCCTTCAGCTTGAGACTGCCGGAGGACCCGAATAGGAACTGGTAGGCCAGCGGCACCGCGACGAACAGCAGCAACGGCGGCAGCACGAGCGTGGTGAACAGTCCCCGGTAGCGGACCGCGAGCACGGCCACCACACAGCCGCCGATGTACAGCAAGGCGAAGGAACCGGTGAGTTCGTCGCCCTGTGGTCGGCTACCCGCACTCTGAGCGTCGATCAGAAGACCGATGAACGTGCACGTCACAGCGATCAGCACCGCGGCTCCGGCCGGGACGCCGGGAACCGACGGCAGGATCGAACGGTGCGACGGGGGCACCTCGGTTCGCTCGCGTTGGGTAACTGCCACGTCAAGCACACTAAGGCATATCGGTGTTTCGCGAGGCAGGCGACATCACGCGGGTATGCGGAAGCTCTGTCTAATTTGCCCTCGGCTGCCCTCCGGGCGGGTTCGCGGCGCTGAAAGTCTCGTTCTTCCCTCCTCCGCTCCTCCGCTGCGCTCCCCCGCTCCAAGCGCGGGGAGGCGGAGCGCAGTCCAGAACGAGACGCGCCGCGAACCTCTGCGCGCTTGTAGACCGAGCCCTGAATGGCGTGCTCATGTGTCCAACCTCATCCTTCGCGATCCATCGCATCTGCGAAGCCGACTGCGCGCGGCCAGCTCTCGACCCTGCGGACTTCGGGGACCGGCGCGTCGGCGATCTCCAGGTCGTGCAGCTTTCGGGCGGTCACCATGACCCGCGCCTCCACCGACGCCACGGTGTGGTTGTAGGCGTCGACCGCCTTGCCCAGCTGCGCGCCCAGCCGGTCCAGGTGGCGGCCGGTGGTGCCGAGCCGGGTGTAGAGCTCCCGGCCCAGCTGCTGGATCACCGCCATGTCCGCCGTCAGCGCCTCCTGCCGCCAGCCCAGCGCGACCGTGCGCAGCAGGGCCATGAGTGTGGTGGGCGTCGCCAGGACCACATTGCGACCGAAGGCGTACTCGAGCAATCCGGAGTCGGTGGTGAGTGCCGCGTCCAGGAACGGATCGCCGGGTACGAACAGGACCACGAACTCGGGGGAGGGATCGAAGGCCGCCCAGTACTCCTTGGCCGCCAGCTGATCCACATGGTTGCGCAGATGCCGGGCGTGGCGGGCCAGGTGGCCCTCGCGCTCGCGCGGGTCCTCGGTACCGGCGGCGTCCAGGAAGGCGGTGCAGGGCACCTTGGCGTCCACCACGATCTGGCGGCCGCCGGACAGGCGCACCACCAGATCCGGGCGCACCACGGTGTCGCCGCGGCGGGTGACCTGGGTGTCGAAGTCACAGTGCCGGGCCATGCCGGCCAGCTCGACCACACGCTCGAGCTGGATCTCGCCCCAGCGGCCGCGCACCTGGGGCGCGCGCAGCGCGGCCACCAATTGACCGGTCTGCGTGGACAACTGATGTGACATCCGCTGCATGCCCGCGACCTGTTCGCGCAGGCCGGAGTACGCGTTGATGCGATTGTGCTCGACCTCGCGAAGGTGGCGGTCGAGGCTGCCGACCGCCTCCCGCAGCGGATCGACCAGCGCGCCGATGGCATGGGACTGCCGCCGGGCCGCGTCCTCGCTGGCCGCGCCGAGTGATTGCCGCAACAGCCGCTCGTTGTCCCGCGTGGCCGCCAGCCGCGCCTCGGCCACCGCCGCCCGCTGTCCCGCGCGCGCGGCATGCCCGAGCCAGCCCAGGGCCAGCCCCGATACGAACACCAGCAGCAGCGCGAACAGCATCGGTGCGGTCATGGCGCAGATAGTGCCGGAGACCACCGACAATTCCGCCTCTCCGGAACGTCAGCGGCGCGTCGGGACACAATTCCGCCTCTCCGGGACTTCAGTGAGCGGCTCGGAGCCGTTGGTCGTTGGGCGTCCGTGCCGGCGGTTGGGTGCCGACACGATTCCGGGCGTGCCCGGCGAGTTTCCCCGACCGTTGCGAAATCAGTTGTCGCCCTGCCATACGCGCGGCGTGTTCGACGCGACTCGCGAGGGTGTCGCGCGGGTTGTCGGGGGGATCTAATAGCGTCTTGCGGCATGCGGATCCTGCACACCTCCGACTGGCATATCGGGCGCACCTTTCATGGCGTCGATCTGCTGGCCGATCAGGAGTGTTCGCTGCGGGCCGTCGCGGAATTGGTGGCGGCCGAGGGGGTGGACGTGGTCGTACTGCCGGGGGATGTGTACGACCGTTCCATTCCCAGTGCGGATGCGATTGCGGTGTGCAATCGGGGATTCGAGGCAATTCGGGCGGCGGGGGCGACCATTGTCGCGACCTCCGGTAATCACGACTCGCCGACTCGGCTCGGTGCGCTCGGTAGTTTCGCGGCGGCGGGCGGATTGCATTTGCGCTGCCGGATCGCGGACGTGGCGCGGCCGATCGTGCTGTCCGATGAATTCGGCGACATTGCCTTCTATGGCATTCCGTACCTGGAGCCGGAGATCACCCGGGTGGAATTGGGCGTGCCGCAGGCGCGTTCGCACGCCGAGATCCTCGACGCGGCCATGAGCCTGGTGCGCGCCGATCTCGCCGGGCGGGCGGGGGCGCGGTCGGTGGTGCTGGCGCATGCCTTCGTGGTGGGCGGCGAGGCCACCGGGTCGGAGCGGTCCATTTCGGTCGGGGGCGTGGAGACCGTGCCGCTGTCGGCCTTCGCCGGGATCGACTACGTGGCGCTCGGCCACCTGCACTCGCCGCAGACGCTGTCGGAGTCCGTCCGCTATTCGGGTTCGCCGCTGCCGTATTCGTTCGGCGAGCGCTCGCACCGCAAGGCGGTCTGGATCGTGGACATCGACGCCGCGGGGCTGTCCGCCGTCCAGCGCCACGAACTCCCGGTGGTGCGCGGCCTCTCGCAACTCACCGGGCCCCTGGAATCCCTTCTGGAAGCGCCGGAGCACGCCGAAGCCGAATCGCACTATGTCTCGGCCACCCTCACCGACGAGGCGCGTCCCGTGGACGCGCTGCGCCGCCTCCGCGAGCGTTTCCCGCACGCCGTCCACGTGGAATGGCAACGTCCCGAAGGCAACCCGGAACTCCGCTACCGCGAACGCGTGCACGGCCGCCGCGACACCGAGATAGCCCAGAGCTTCCTCGCCGACGTCCGCGGCACCCCCACCCCCGGCGAAATGACCTGGCTCGAGCGCGCCCTCGCCGCCGCCACCCGCGAAACCGACGCCCCCCTCCGCTTTCCCGCTCCGGCCGAGACCGCCGCACCCGTTGCTCCGGCCGCTGTCGCCGCCGGGGATGTCGTGCCTGTCGGTGCTGCAATGGGCGATCCGGCCGCCGTATCTGTCGAAGGGGCCGCGGCCGCGGCGGTTGCCGTCTCTGTCGAGGCGGCCGGTAGTACCGAAGGCGGCGTACTGACGACTGCCGTGCCGGCGGAGGCTGTCGTGGCCGCGGAGGGCGCGTTGTTCGCCGTGCCCGATGATGCCGATGCGTCGGGTGCAGCCGCCGGACATGCATCGGTGGGAGGCGGCGGGGCCGAGGTCGCGGCGCGGGTGGTGAGTGCGGCCGGGTTCGATGGGTCGGTGCGTGGGGTGGATGCGGCGGAGGCCGATGCGGCGCTCGGGCTGTTCGATCTGGGTGACTTCGGGTTGGAGCCGGGCGAATCGGGCGATGTGGCCGGTGGGATGACCGCATGAGCGTTGGGGCGCTGAGTGTTTCGGCGTGTCCCGCGGTGGGCGGTGGGTGCCGGGTAGTTGGATGGGGAGTGGCGTTGAGGGAAGGGGGCGCTGCGTGCGGCTGCATCGGTTGGAGCTGACGGCGTTCGGGCCGTTCGCCGAGACGGCCGTGGTCGACTTCGACCAGCTCGGTGCGGACGGGTTGTTCCTGCTGCACGGGCAGACGGGGGCGGGGAAGACCACGGTGCTGGACGCCATCGCGTTCGCGCTGTACGGGAGCGTGCCGGGGGCGCGTGGCGATATCAAGCGGCTGCATTCGGACCACGCCGACGAGCAGACGCCGCCCCGGGTGCTGCTGGAGGCCACGGTCGGTGGCCGGCGGCTGCGCCTGAACCGGTCGGCGGAATTCCAGCGGCTGAGCAAGCGCGCCAAGTCGGGCTGGGTGAAGGAGAACGCGGCCGCCACGCTGGAGTGGCTGGACGGGCGCGGCCAGAACCTGTCCCGCATACCCGATATCGGCGACGAGGTGCTTCGGCTGCTGGGCATGAGCGCCGATCAGTTCTTCCAGGTCGTGCTGCTGCCGCAGGGTGATTTCGCGCGATTCCTGCGTGCCGACAACGAGGATCGCGAGAAGCTGCTCGAAAAGCTCTTCGACACCGAGCGTTTCGGCACCGCCGAGCAGTGGCTGGTCGACAAGCGCCGCGCGAGCTCCGCCGATCTGGATGCCCGCAAGCACAGCATCGACCGTCTCATCGCCCAGGTCGGTACGGCCGCGGGCCTGCCCGCCACCGAGACGGCCGGGCTGCTCGAGTCGGTCGGCTGGTCGCAGTCCCTGCTGGCGGCCGCCCGCACCCTGGTGAGCGAGACGGCCGCCGATCTGCGGCAGCGCCGGCAGGATTCGGCCGGTGTCCGCGCCGCCGCCGAGGCGGAGCGCCGCCGCCATGAGCTCTTCCGACGCCGTACGGCGGCTCGCACCCAGCTGGCCGACTTCGCCGCCGCCGCCGACCACCGCGCCGCGCGTCAGTCCGAACTCGACCGGGCCCGCCGCGCCGAACCCGTCGCCACCGCCCTGGCCGAGGCCCGCGCCGCCGCCGTCACCCTGCGCCGCCGCACCGACGACGCCACCCGCGCGGCCGAGCGACTCGCCGACCGCCTCCTCGAACCTGCCAGCGTCGAGCTCCCCGGAACCGCCTGGGCCGCAGCCGATCTCGCCGCGGCGGAACTGACCGGCACCGACCTCGCCGCCGACCTCGACGACATCGACGCCCACGCAGGTCACGCTGGAGATCTCACTGCCCCCAGCCCGTTCGACGCCGCCGACGCCGACGCTGGTGACCGGGCGCACGACAACAACGGTGTCGAGGATGCCGGACCGGCGATGCTCGAGGGCGGCGCCGGGGGGCTCGAGGCGGCTGTGCGGCGGTGGAGCGCACAGGTGGGCGCGCTCGATGAGGTTCGGGCGGATGCGGATTCGGCGACCCGGCTGACGCGGGAGCTGGCCGGGTTGCGGACCGAGCAGGCCGATCTGGAAGCCCGGTCCGGCAAGCTGGCCCAGCGGCTGCGGGAGCTGCCGGATGCCGTTGCGGCGGTGGAGGTCCGATTGCGGGACGCCGCGGATGCGGCGGCCGCATTGCCCGGACTGGAGGCCGAGTGCCAGCGGTTGCGCACGTCGGCTGCGGCCGCGGTGGAGTTGGAGCGGCGGCGCGGTGAACTGGCCCGGGCGGGAACTGCTTTCGAGCGGGCGCGGACCGGGCACGCCGAGGCGTGGCAGCGTACGCAGGCACTGCGGGAGCAGCGCATGGCCGGGATGGCGGCGGAGCTGGCGGAGGGCCTGGCTGCGGGCGAGCCGTGCGCGGTGTGCGGGTCGCTCGCGCATCCGGATCCGGCGCGGCCGGCTGCGCATGCGGTGTCCAAGGCCGACGAGGACGCGGCGCTGGCCGCGGAGCGGAAGGCCGAGGCCGAGCGGGAGCGGGCCGGGCAACTGGTCGCCGAGCTGGAGCGGGCGGTCGAGGTGCTGGTCGAACGGGGCGGTGATGTGGACAAGGCGGAACTGGCCGTCGCACTGGACGATTCGACCCGGCGGTACACCGCGGCCAAGGGCATCGCGGGTCTCGTGGACGGGCTGACCGCCGAACTCGGGACACTGCGCGCGGATCAGATCCGGTTGCAGGACGAGGCGCGGGAATGTGAAAGCCGTTCCAGCGCAACGACGGAGCGGATCGTTGCCACCGATCGGCGGCTGGCCGAACTCACCGAGCGGCTGCGTGCGGCCGCCGGCGCCGACGGCACCGTCGACCGCCGCCGGGCTCGCCTGGCGGCGCTGGTCGAGGAGGCCACCGCGGTGCGGTCCGCACGTGTCGAGGCGGCCACTGCCCGTGAGCAGGTGGCGGTGGCTGCCGTCCGGGTCGAAAGGCTTTCCTACGACGCGGGTCTGGTGGATTCCGCGCCGCCGGTGATGGGGGAGTCGGGGCCGGACTACGGCGTGCTGGGCGAGTACGCCCGCGCGGTCGACGCCGCCTCCCGCACCGTCGCGCAGCAGACGGCCATCGAGGACGAGCTGGTGGCCGCCGACCGGGCTCGCGCGCACGCCGAGGCCGTGCTCGCCGAACCCGAGATCCAGTCGGCCGGGGAGGACAAACCCGGCGATCCGCGCGAGCTGGAAACCGCGGTGGCGCAGGCGGAATCGGAGCTGAACCGGGCCGTCGCCGCGAATGCCGAGGCGGATCGGCGGCTGGCGCAGCTGGAGGGCCTGTGCGCACAGCTGTCGGCGGCCGTCGATCGCATCGCCCCGCTCCAGCGCTCCCACGACGAGCTGGCCCGCCTGGCCGAGGTGGTGTCCGGCCGTGGCGAGAACAACCGCCGCATGTCCCTGCGCTCGTACGTGCTGGCCGCCCGCCTGGAGGAGGTGGCGCTGGCCGGTTCGGTGCGGCTGCGCCGGATGTCCGGCGGCCGTTACGAATTCGTCCACACCGATGCCGCGGGCCCGCGCGGCCGCCGCGGCGGCCTGGGCCTCGATATCCGCGACGACTACACCGGCGCGATCCGTCCGGCCAAAACCCTTTCCGGCGGCGAGACCTTCATGGCCTCCCTCGCCCTGGCGCTCGGCCTGGCCGATGTCGTGTCGGCCGAATCCGGCGGCCTGGTCATGGACACCCTTTTCATCGACGAGGGCTTCGGCAGCCTCGACGCCGATACCCTCGACGCCGTGATGGGCGTCCTGGACGAGCTCCGTTCCGGGGGCCGGGTGGTCGGCGTGGTGAGCCATGTGGACGAAATGCGCCAGCGCATCCCCAGCCGCCTGCACGTCATTCGCGGCCGCACCGGCTCCCGCCTCGAAACCTCGGTCGGCGCATAGGCTTTCGGCGGGGCGAAAGCCCGCACGGCAACGGCACCCGACACCCCCGGCCCGTCAGGGCTCCAGGTCGACCACGCCTTTGCCGCTCGAGATGTCGAACGGCACCGATACCTGATCGTGCGCGATCAACCAGGTGCCGTCGATCTTCCGCAGGCCGTAGGTGACCCGGACCCACATACCGCTCGTCGCGGCCCCGTTCCTCAGTGTGCCGCTGAGACGAGCGAAGGCGTGCCCGAATGCCACATCATCACCGATGGTGAACGTCAGATCGCGTACCTCATAGGTCACAGTCTCGAAGAACAGGAAGACCTTCGACCAGTTCTCGAGTTTCGCCGCGATCCCGACATGCTGGAGCGGCGGCTCGACATCGAAGGACACGACGTCGGGCGTGTACACCTGTTTCAGGGCGTCGAGGTCCTTGGCTCGCAGTCCTTCGACCACCTTGTCGATGTTCCGGCGAATCTCGACTTCATCGGCCTCGATGCGGTCGGCGCGTGATCGAAAGTCGTTGGGTGTGGTCATGATCGACTCCTCAGGAATGGACGAGAGTGGTTTCGCCGGCCGCTCGCAGCGGCGCGAGCGCACCACTCCAGGCGATGAGCTGATCCAGCGTCTTGGTCAGGGCGGCGGCATGATGGTCGCGGGGTGTGAAGGTGGTGTGGTCCTCGAAATCGGTGAGCACCGAGATCGCGACCTGATAGCCGACATCGGCGAGGCCCAGCGTGCTGCAGACCACCCGCAGCTGCACCACGGCGCGGGCACCGCCGGCCGTGCCGTAGGAGACGAATCCGACTGCCTTGTCGGTCCACTCCCAGAGCAGATGGTCGAGGGCGTTCTTCAGTACCCCGGGGGCGCCGCTGTTGTACTCCGGGGTGACAATCACGAAGCCGTCGAATCGGGCGATCCGTTCGGCCCAGGCGCGGGTGTGTGCATGCATCGACGGGCCGAACATCGGCGGCACAGGCTCGTCGAGATGCGGGAGCGGGTGGTTGCGCAGGTCGATCAGTTCGAACTCGGCGTCGCCGCGCTGCGCTGCCGAGTCCAGAACCCACTGGGCGACCTGCGGGCCTTTGCGGTTGGGCCGGGTACTGCCGAGGATGATGCCGATTCTGATCATTTCCGGAACTCCTGCTCTGCTGAGAACGTCATGACCCTCCGACGACACAGCTGTCCGGAATGTCAGGCCGCCTCACAAATGGGGTCGCTGATTCGTCGAATTCGGTGGGTACGCACAGACCGAAGGAGCCGCACATGACCGACCCGCATTTGCCCGGGGTGATCGATGAACGCCGTCAGCTGATCAATCTCGCCTACCGGCTGCTCGGCTCCCTGTCCGAGGCCGAGGATGTGGTGCAGGAGACCTACGTTCGCTGGTACGCACTGTCCGAGCGGCAGCGGCGGGAGGTGGCGACGCCCGGCGCGTGGTTGACGACGGTCGCCGGCCGGATCTGCCTCGATCTGCTCGGCTCGGCGCGCGCCAGGCGGGAACGCTATGTGGGCGAATGGATTCCGGAGCCGGTCCCCGACCGATCCGAATGGCTCGACGGTCCCGCCCCCGTCGATCCCGCCGACCGGGTCACCCTCGACGAGTCGATCAGCATGGCCTTCCTCGTCGTGCTGGATTCCATGACACCGGCGGAGCGGGTGTCGTTCATCCTGCACGACGTCTTCCGCTATTCCTTCGCCGAGGTCGCCGGCATCGTCGGGCGCACGCCCGCGGCCTGCCGCCAGCTCGCCTCCAGTGCCCGCCGCCGCATCGATACCTCGCGGAGCCCGTCGGGCGCCGTGCGCACCGAGGTGGTCCGGGACTTCAAACGGGCTTGGGAGACAAAGGATATCGAGGCCCTGATCGGCCTGCTCGATCCGCAGGTGATCGCCACGGCGGACGGCGGCGGCCTGGCGCTATCCTTCCACGACCCGATCAACGGCGGTGAGCAGGTCGCCCACGCCTGGATGGAAATCGCCGCCCGCGGCCCCGCGGTAACCCTGCTGGAGCGGACGGTGAACGGCCAGCCCGGCCTGGTCGCGCAGCTCGACGGCACCGTCGTCTCGGTCTACGCGTTCGATATCGCAGACGGCCGGATCACCCGTATCTGGGTGATCCGGAACCCGGAGAAACTGCGGCCCTGGACGGCCGGCTGAACTGAACAGCGCATCCGCACGCTGTTCCGGCCGATTCGGTTATCGGCCCGCGAAGCGCACTTCAGCGCGGGCGCGGGCCTTGGCGGCCTCGACCTCGCGGTCCTTGGGCGGGGCGGTGGTGGTCAGGCCGTTCAGCAGCCGGGTGGTCGCCGCGGCGATCTCTTCCACCGCCAGATCGAAGGCGTCCTGGTTGGTCTGGGACGGTTTGGTGCTTCCGCTGATCTTGCGGACGTACTGCAGGGCGGCCGCGTGCACCTCGTCCGGGGTGGCCGGCGGCTCGAAGTTGTGCAGGGTGTGAATGTTGCGGCACATGGCTGCCACGGTACGCCCGGGCACCGACGCGGCCCGGGCACGCTCGGGCGCGGACCTGTGGGCGAGCGCCCTCAGGCCGACTCGTGGTCGAGCAGCCAGCGCTTGATCGGCAGACCGTAGCGGAAGCCGCCGAGGCTGCCGTCGGTGCGGATCACCCGGTGGCAGGGCACGAAGAGCGCGGCGGCATTGCGGGCGCAGGCATTGGCCGCCGCGCGGGTGGCGGCGGGCCGCCCGGCGATGGCCGCGAAGTCGGTGTAGGTGACGGGAGCTCCGGCCGGCACCTTGCGCAGGATCTCCCAGGCGTGGGTGAGGAACGGCCCGGAGACCTGGCGTACGGCGATGTCGTCGATGGCCGTGAGGTCACCGGCGTGGTACTCGGTGACTGCCCGCGTGACCGCGCCGAGGGCGTCCCGTCCGCGCAGCGCGGCGGGCCGGATGCCGGGGTGGATCAGCGCCCGCAGTTCCTCAGGGTCGGCGGTCCAGCCGGAGGCGAGGACCACCCCGTCGGCGTCCACGATGGCGGTGAACGGACCGGCGGGTGTCGCGACGGTGGCGTAATCGGCTGTGTCGATGGTGGTTTCGGAGCTCACTACGGGTTCCTCCGGTTGGCCTCGGCGGGGTGGGCGAGGGCGTGTTTCCACAGGTGCATGGTGAGGTAGGACCGCCACGGCGACCAGCGGGCGGTGTCGGCGAGGTCGATGCCGAGCAGTCCCGCGCCGCGGCGCACGATCAGGTCGGAGTGCAGGAGCACATCCGGATTGGCGAGCAGGCGCATGGTGACGTAGTCCGCGGTCCAGGGGCCGACCCCGTCCAGGGCCAGCAGGTCGCGGCGCAGTTCACCGGCGGTACGGCCGGAGTGCAGCACCAGGTCGCCGGTGGCCAGTGCCTTGGCCGCGCCGACGATGGCCTCCGTGCGCCGGCTCGGCCCGGTCAGTACCTCGGAGCCGCGTTCGGCGATGGCCTCGGCGGTGGGGAACAGGTGCGGGATCGGCCCGGCGATGGTCTCGCCCAGGCCCTGTACCAGCCGCGCGGTGTGGGTATTGGCCGCGGCCACCGAGATCTGCTGCCCGATCATGGTGCGCAGCAACAGTTCCGGGCCGTCCAGGCAGCCGGGGACCCGGATGCCGGCGGGCAGCACGGCGTCCGGAAAGCCCGGGCGCGGTGGGCTTCCCGCCAGGCCGGCGGCCATGGCCTCGTCGATCCCGATGGGATCGGCGTCCAGATCCAGGAGGTGCCGGATGCGGGCGACGGTCGGCGCGAGGTCGCGCATGTCCTGCAGCGCCAGTGAGGCCCGCACGTGACCGGGCAGGATGGACAGCCGAATGGTGGTGTGGCCGTGCGGTGTTCGCAGGCTGCGGCTGTAGACGCCGTTCTCCCACAGCTCCACGCCCGGGACGGTGTGGGCGGACAGGAACCATTCCAGCCACGACTTGTCCAATGGTTCGCGATAGGGGAGTCGCAGGGTGAGCAGCCCGTTGGTGGCCGGCAGCGTGTCGCCGTTGCGGCGCCGGGATTCCTCGCGCAGCGTGGTCGGGCTGACCGCGAACACCTCGCGCACGGTGTCGTTGAACTGCCGGATGCTGGCGAATCCGGCCGCGAACGCGATGTCCGACATGGGCAGCCGGGTGGTCTGGATCAGCAGCCGGGCGGTGTGCGCGCGGTGGGCGCGCGCCAGGGCCAGTGGTCCGGCGCCGAGCTCGCTGGTGAGTACCCGGGTGAGCTGGCGCTGGGAGTAGCCGAGGGCGTCGGCGAGGGCGGGCACGCCGCCGCGTTCGATGACGCCGTCGCTGATCAGGCGCATGGCGCGGGAGGCCAGGTCCGCGCGGGTGTTCCAGAGGGGCGACCCGGGCGCGGCGTCGGGCAGGCACCGGCGGCAGGCGCGGAAGCCGTGCTGCTGTGCGGCGGCCGCGGTGGGCAGGAAGGTGACGTTGGTGCGTTTGGGGGTGATGGCCGGGCAGGAAGGGCGGCAATAGATTCCGGTGGTGCGCACCGCGGTCACGAACTGCCCGTCGAACCGGGCGTCCCGGGTTGCCACGGCGCGGTAGCAACGCTCGAAATCCAAGTCGTTCGCACTCACGCATACCACCATGTCAGTCCCGGCCGACCTCTGCTAGCGGGTATCGGACATGGATGTTGGCGGAAAACCGCCACTCGTGTCAACAGCAGCGATTTGCGGGGTTCTTGGCGGCGGCCGCATGGCGATCGCGCCAATACTGGCGCTCGCTGGGAATCTCGCATCCCGGGTGCTGCAGCCGCAGGTGATCGACGTAGCGGGCGTAGTCGTTGCCGCCGAGGATCGAGTTGAACCACCAGGCAACGGCTTTCACAGCCCGGACGAGGGCGAGCCCCGCCCGCCGCAGCGGACCTGCGGCGAGCGGGGCTTCGGGGGTACTCATCGGCGCGTCAATGACTGGCGACCGTGGCCGCGCCGGGCGCGCGGATCTTGCCCTCGGCGATCAGGGTGTCCCATTCCTGCTGGACCTCCTTGTCCGCCTTGGTGGCGAGGAAACCGCTGGGGCCGAAGATCTTCGACGGCACCTCCGGCGACTCGGTGGTCTCACTGCCGCCCTTGCGGATGGCGCGCAGGCAGACCCACACGCCGACCAGCGCCACGATCAGCACCATCACCGCGAACACGATGGAGAGCGTGCCCTGGACGAAGGTGTTGCGGATGATCTTGTCCATATCGTGGATCTGCTGATTCAGCGCGGCGGCGTCCTTGACGCCCTTCGGCAGCTGCCCCGAATCGCGTGCGGCGATGTAGGCGTTCTGCTTGTCGATGGTGTTGTGGTGCAGCGTCCAGTAGCCGATCTTCGGGTCACCCGAGAAGATCTTCTGGAACGAGGCCGTCATGGTGACGATCAGGTCCCAGACCAGCGGAAGCGCCGGAATCCAGGCCCATTTCACGAGGCCCTTCTTGACCACGATCACCAGCACCACCGTCAGCGCGATCGCCGCCAGCAGCTGGTTGGAGATGCCGAACAGCGGGTACAGGGTGTTGATGCCGCCCAGCGGGTCGGTGACGCCCATCAGCAGCACCGAACCCCACGCGGCCACGACCACGCCGGAGCAGACGAACACGCCCGGCCACCACGACGGATCCCGGAACTTCTTGGCCGCGCCGCCCAGGTTGCCCAGCGAATCCGAGAGCATGAACCGCGCGACGCGGGTGCCCGCGTCGATGGTGGTGAGGATGAACA
Organism: Nocardia sp. NPDC004711; assembly: GCF_053601595.1. Taxonomy (NCBI): domain Bacteria; kingdom Bacillati; phylum Actinomycetota; class Actinomycetes; order Mycobacteriales; family Nocardiaceae; genus Nocardia; species Nocardia sp. NPDC004711. The sequence goes on from NZ_JBSGCB010000025.1 coordinate 120,515, forward strand.
GCGCCTCGAACATGATGGCGAAGTGGTACCAGAACGCCTTGAGCGAGGTACCGCCGATGAACTTGTGCATCACCTCGGTCATGCCGATGGCGAGGGTGGGCGCGCCACCGGTGCGCGAGTAGACCCGGGACTCACCGACGCTCTGCGCCATGTCGTTCAGGTACTTCGCGTCGATCGGGCTGCCGCCCACACCGAGCTTGTTCACGCTGTCGGCCGCGGCCTGCGCGGAGGTGAGGCCGGGGCTGTTGATGGCGAAGTACAGGTGCTGATCCAGGATCGACGCCGCGATGATCGCCATGACCGCCACGAACGACTCCATCAGCATGCCGCCGTAGCCGATCATGCGCGCCTGCGACTGCTTCTCCAGCAGCTTCGGCGTGGTGCCCGAGGACACCAGCGAGTGGAAGCCGGACAGCGCGCCACAGGCGATGGTGATGAACAGGAACGGGAACAGGCTGCCCGCGAAGGACGGACCGTTGCTGTTGGACGCGAACTGGGAGACCGCGGGGGCCTGCAGCACCGGCATGGTGACCAGCACGCCGATGGCGAGCAGGCCGATGGTGCCGATCTTCATGAAGGTGGACAGGTAGTCGCGCGGAGCCAGCAGCAGCCACACCGGCAGGACCGAGGCGATGAAGCCGTAGATGATCAGCATCCAGGCGATGGTGGTACCGGACAGCGTGAACAGGTCGCGGCCCCAACCGGATTGGGACACCGGATTGCCGAGCAGAATCGCCGCCAGCAGCAGCACGAAGCCGAACAGCGACACCTCGCCGACCTTGCCGGGCCGGAAGAAGCGCAGGTACAGGCCCATGAACAGGGCGATCGGGATGGTCATCGAAATGGAGAACACACCCCACGGGCTGCCGCCCTCGAGCGCGCCGGTGGTCGGATTCTTGGTCGCGGCAAGGGCATTCACCACGACGATGCCCAGTACCGCGAGCAGGATCATCATGATCACCAGCACCGCGATGATGGCCGCGACACCGCCGACCACGCCGAGCTCGTCGCGCGCCATCTGGCCCAGCGACCGGCCGCGGCGCTTCACCGAGGCCCACAGCACCAGGTAGTCCTGCACCGCACCGGCCAGCACCACGCCGACAATGATCCAGATGGTGCCGGGCAGATAGCCCATCTGCGCGGCCAGCACCGGGCCGACCAGCGGGCCGGCGCCCGCGATGGCGGCGAAGTGGTGGCCGAACAGGACCCGGCGGTCCATCGGCATGTAGTCCTTGCCGTTCTCCATCTCCTCGGCGGGAGTGGCGACGTCATCGCGCGGCTTGGTGATCCGGTATTCGATGAGCCGGGCGTAGAACTGGTACGCGAGTACGTAAGTGCAGAGGGCGGCGATGACGATCCACACCGCGTTCACGTTCTCGCCGCGCATGAAAGCGAGGATGGCCCAGGCGATTGCGCCGATCACGGCGATGACGAGAAAGATGCCCTTCTTCGCGGGCGTCATGGGCGTCCGGTCCACGACACCCACCGGAGGTAGGTCGGGATCCGTCCGGAGGTATTCGATGGTCGCCATGCGACAACTCTCCCTGCGGTACTGCGGCTTCTAACTGAAATGGTCACAACGTAGCCCAACCGACGTGCGAGTGAACCGGCTTCGACCGGCTGTTCACCTGCTGTCGTACCGCCAGGTGCGGGTGGCCCGGCGGACGCTAGGAACGGCGCGCGGGGGTGGTGCGGGCCAGTCTGGTTCCCGCGATTTCGCGTGTTTGCCGCACGTCGCAGGTTGCTCCCCGTATGCTGCCATGCTGGTTCGAGATCTGCGTCACTGTGGTCCTTTAGTTCGTTTAGTTCACGGAGATATATCTTTGGCGAGCGAATGGGCGGCCTGGCCCGGCGGAATGGATCGGCGTAGCCTGCTGCGCTCGGCCGCGCTGGCAGCGCTGCTGGCCGCGGGCGGCTGCGCGGGCGGGAACGACGACGCGGTCACCTTCTTCTTCCAGGCGCGGCCCGAGGAGGCCCGGGCGCGGCTTCGCATCATCGACGAATTCCACCGGCGGCGACCGGATATCAGGATCCGCACCATCATGTCCGGGCCCGATCCCCTGCAGCAGATGCTCACCTACTGCGCGGGGGGTAAATGCCCGGACGTGCTGATGGCGTGGGAGCTGCTCTATGCCGGGCTCGCCGATCGGGGCGTGCTGGTGGATCTGCGCGAATTCCTGGACCGGGAGCCGGATTACGCCGCCCGGCTGCGCGCCGACGGGTACGCGACACTGCGCGACACCTTCGTCTGGGACGGCGGGCAGTACGCGTTGCCGGAGCAGTGGTCGGGAGTGTTTCTCTACTACAACCGGAAGCTGTTCGCCGAAGCCGGGATTCGCCCGCCCGCCCGCTGGTCCGAGGCCTGGACCTTCGCGGAGTTCCTGGCGGCCGCGCGGGCGCTCACCCACCGCGACGCCGACGGGCGCACCGGGCAGTGGGGATTCGTGGACGCCTGGGTGCCCTACTTCTCGGCGGCCTGCTTCGGTATGAACAACGGCGTCGAATGGTTCAGTCCGCCGGTCCGGCCCACCAGCACCAATCTCGGTGATCCGCGGTTCGCCGCCGGGTTCCAGTTCTATGCCGACCTGGCCGTGCGGCACCGGGTCGCGCCCAGTGTCGGTGACCGGCAATCGGTTTCGGCGCAGGATCTGTTCCGCAGCGGGCGGGCCGCCATGCTCATGGGCGGGCACTGGCTGTACTCGGAGTTCACCGGGCACGACGACCTCGACTTCGACGTCACGGTGCTGCCGGTCGGGCCGGACGGGGGTCCGGGCGCGATCACCGATATCGGCAGCACCGGACTGGCCATCGCGGCGAGCAGTCCGCGGCGTGAACAGGCCTGGGAATTCGTGAAGTTCGCGACCGGGCCCGAGGGGCAGGCCATCATCGCGGAGTCTGGTCTGTTCGTGCCGGTCCTGCGATCGGCCATGCAGTCACCGGGATTCGCCGCGGCCCACCCGGCGCTGCGCAATCTCGAGGTCTTCACCGAGGGGCCGGAGAATTCGCGTCCGCTGGCCGTGACGCCCGTGTGGGGCAAGGTGGAGGCGCTGCTCGAGCGCGGCTGCAATCGAGTGCTGCGGGGGGCGGCGACAGCGGACTCGCTGGGCGGGCAGACCAGCGCCGATATCGATCAGCTACTGCGGGCGGCGGTATGAGGGGTGGGCTGGAGCGGCGGCGGGCGCGCGCCGGAAGGCTGTTCGTGGCACCGAATCTGGCCGCCATCCTGGTGTTCATGCTCTTCCCGCTGGGGTTTTCGCTGTATCTGAGCTTCCACTCCTGGGATCTGTTCAGCCCGCCGCGATTCGTGGGTGTGGCGAACTATCGGCGGCTGTTCTCCCAGGACCCGCTGTTCTATATCGCCCTGCGGAATACGGCCGTGTTCACGATCCTGACGCTGGTGCCGACGGTGGCGGTCAGCCTCGCCGTCGCAGGACTGCTGAATCGAAAACTGCACGGTGTCGGGGTGTTCCGGACCGTGGCGTTCCTGCCGCTGGTGGCATCGACCGTCGCCATGGCGGTGGTGTTCCGCTTCATCTTCGCCAGCGATGACGGACTCGCCAATATTCTGCTGGGCCGGCTCGGCCTCGGCCCGGTGCCGTGGCTGACCGATCCGCAGTGGGCCATGGTCTCGCTGAGCCTGGTGACGGTGTGGAAATCGGTGCCCTTCGCCACCGTCATCCTGCTCGCGGCCATGCAGGGCGTCCCCGAAAACCTGTACGAGGCAGCGAAAATCGACGGCGCGAGCGCCTGGCGTCGTTTCCGCTCGATCACCATCCCGCTGATCCGCGGCGCCCTGTCCTTCGTCCTGGTCATCACGGTCATCAACTCGGTTCAGGCCTTCGACCAGGCCTATGCCCTGACCGGTAGCAACGGCGGCCCCGAGACCGGCACCTACGTCCTGGGAATCATGCTGTTCCAGAACGCCTTCCGCTTCTACGAGGTCGGCTACGCCTGCGCCCTGGCCTGGGTGATCTTCGCAATCCTGCTGGCCTTCACCCTGATCCAGCAATGGCTGGCTCGCCGATCCGAGGCGGAGCTTTGAGCCGCGGCGGAGTGGTGCGGCGCTTGGTCGCCGGAGTGCTGACCTACCTGGCGCTGATCGTGGTGGCGTGGTGCGCGCTGACCCCGATCCTGTGGTCCGTTTCGGCCTCCCTGAAGTCCGACGGTGAGCTGACCGACGCGGCGCCGCTGCCGTCGCACCCCCAATGGTCCAATTACCGGGAGGCTTTCGACGCCATCCCGCTCGGCCGCATGCTGCTCAACACCGTCGTCTACGCCGCCTGCGTGACCGCCGGCCAGGTCTTCTTCTGCTCTCTGGCCGGATACGCCTTCGCCCGCCTGCGTTTCGCGGGCCGCGAGGTGCTGTTCGTGGGCTACCTGGCCACCCTCATGGTCCCGCTCACCGTCACCGTCATCCCGCAGTTCCTGCTCATGCGGGCCTTCGGCTGGATGGACACCCCCTGGGCGATGATCGTTCCCGGTCTTTTCGGGAGCGCCTTCGGCACGTACCTGATGCGCCAGTTCTTCCGCACCCTCCCCATCGAATTGGAGGAGGCGGCCATTCTCGACGGCTGCACCCCGTGGCAGACCTATTGGCGAGTCCTGTTGCCGCACACCAAACCGGCGGTCATGGTGCTGGCGGTCCTCACCTGGATCACCGTCTGGAACGACTTTCTCTGGCCCCTGATCATGATTCAACGCAACGATTACGCGACCGCCACCCTGGGTCTCGTCCGGCTCCAGGGGCAGTATTCGACCAACTGGCCGCTGCTCATGGCCGCAGCCACGGTCATCCTGCTGCCACTGCTGCTGCTCTATGCGCTCGCCCAGCGCGCCTTCGTCCGCGGCGTCGCCCTCTCCGGCCTGGGCGGCCGCTGACACGCAGGACCGGTACCCGGTCGGGCATGCGCCGTGCGCACGCCCGACCTACCGGCTAGCCGACCCGGGCCGCTTCGCGGCTGAGGATGCGTTCGCGTTGTTCTTCGAACCGGATGACGTCACGACCGAGTTTCTCGAGGTACTGGTCGAGTATTTCGCGACTGCGTTCGCCACGCGCGGTGAAATCGCTGCGCTTGAAGACGTTCCAGGTGCGCAGGACCGGCAACAGGACCTCGTCCAGATGCTGGCGCAGATCGTAGATCCCGTGCTTGACCATCAAGACGCCGTTGCGACGCCAGTTCGGCATGCCGGTGCCGGGCATGGCGAAGGTCATCACGATCTTGGTCACCGACTCCATCGCCTGGTCGGGCGCGACGTCGAAGGCGGCACCGGTGATATTGCGATAGAACATCATGTGCAGGTTCTCGTCGGCCGCGATGCGTTGCAGCATCCGATCGGCGATCGGGTCGTCGCAGACCCGTCCGGTGCTGCGATGACTGACCCGGGTGGCCAACTCCTGGAAGGTCACGTAGGCGACCTGATCGAGGACGCCGCCGAAGCCATCCGGTGCGTGGACGCCGCGGGTCAGGTGCACCATCCGGTCGTTCTCCAGCGCGACGGGGTCGACAGCGCGGGTGCACACCAGGTAGTCCCGCATGGCGATCGCGTGGCGGTTCTCCTCGGCGGTCCAGCGGCCGACCCAGGTGCCCCACGCGCCGTCCCGGGAGAAGTTCTCAGCGATCACCCGGTGGTAGGAAGGCAGGTTGTCCTCGGTCAGCAGGTTCGTGATCATCGCGACCCTGGCGACCTGGGAGAGCCGTGACTGCTCGGGCTCCCAATCGTCGCCACCCATGGCCGCGAAGTTGCGGCCCTCGCTCCAGGGCACATAGTCGTGCGGGCACCAGTCCTTCGCCGTGGACAGATGCCGGTCGATATTGGCCGCGACAACCGGCTCCAATTCCGTCAGTAGCTCGATTTGCGTCAAGTCCCTAGCCATACAGCGCCTTTCGGATTCGGTGGAAAAAACCACGGAACATACCGCTGTTCATGCATCACTGACTGCGCGGCATCGCCGCGCCTATACCCTAGACGGACGCGATGGGATTGGGGCGTATCCGGCCCCACCAGTCGAACCGCCGAGACGGATTTGCCGCATTTGTGACGATGATCATGATCGTCCGTCTTCTTCCCGGGCTCGCTGGGCACCCTCGGCACCATGCTCGGCTTCGCGATCTCGTTCGTGCTGCGCCCGCCGGGCGGCATGGCGTGGGGTCCGCTGGGCGACCGCATCGGCCGCAAGGCGCGAACTGCCCTCCCTCGGTGCGGAAGGTTGACGGCACGCCGGTGTGGGTAAAGAACCCAGCATCCGTCGTTGTCGACCACTGGGGGAAATGTGCCCGAACCTGACGGTCAATTCTCTGAAATATCCACCACCGCTCCGACATTCGTGTTCGTCCACGGCTTGACGAGCAACAGTTTCTTCTGGACGCCTGTGGTGCGCGAACTGGCATTACTCGGACACCGCAGCCTGCCCGTGGATCTGCCCGGCCACGGGCTCGACGCCTCGATACCGCTGTCGTATCAGGCGCAGGACATTGCCGCATTCACCACCGCGCCGTCGCCGATGGCCGCAATCACCGTGCAGGACAATGTCACCCACGTCATCGACGCGGTGCGGCAGGTGCGGCGGCACGGCCCGGTGATCCTGGTCGGCCACAGCCTCGGCGGCATCACGATCGGTCTGGTCGGCAATGCCATACCCGAAGCCATTCACCGCATCGTCTACCTGTCCGCCTTCTGCCCGTCCACCCCGGACGCGCCCAGCGCCATGGCGCTGAGCCAGACTCCCGAAGCCTTGAAGGACGTCCCGATCCCGAATCCGGACCATTCGCTCTTTCTGGGAATGGAGCCGGTATCCCGCGGCCTCATCCGATTCAATCTGCGTTCGGCCGATCCCGAAGCGCTCGAGGATTTCCGGGTGACCAATATGCCCGAGGCCACGCTCGAGCAGATGCTCCTGGTACTCAACTTCGGAATGCAGCCCGAGGACGGGGCCCAAACCAATTTCGCCGACGCCCGGGTCGAGGCCCACACCTGGGGACGAATTCCCCACAGCTACATACGTCTCACCCGGGACAATGTCATCTCCGCGGCGCTGGCCGCGAAAATGATCGACGACGCCGACCGCCTCACCCCGGACAATCCCTTCGATGTGCACAGCCTCGAGGCCGGGCATGCCGGTGTCATGTTCCGGGCTCGCGAGCTGGCGGCCATCCTCGATCAGCTCGTCTGAACCGACGATCAAGGCCGCCAACTGGTTTCGTCCGTGCCGGGCCGCGGCGGATCTACCGAGGCTGACGACTCGGCTCAGAGAGCCGGGTCGCCGGTACTCCGGCGTCGCTGAGCAGTAGTGCGGCGACGGCCTCCAATCCGCATGGAGACAGCGTTCGACACTGCGAACGGGGTGGCGGTGTAAGTGGCTCGGCGCGGCGGCTACGGGTCAGCTACCGGGCGCTGAATAATGCTGCGGATGAGAGCGATCCGGTGGAATCGTCGGTCGGTATTGGCTTCGATGGCCGTGCTGTCGGTTGGGGCTGGGCTCGGCGGGCGAACCGCGATCGCACGGGCGGCGGCGACCACGCGGTACACGATGACCGCGTTCACCAATAGCAGCGATACCGACCTGTATGTCTATGAATCCGAGGACGCGGCGAACTTCACGTTGCTGCGGGCCGGCGCCTACCGCCCGGCGGCCGGGCTGGTGCGGGATCCCAGTTTGCTCCGGCATTCCGACGAGGCGTACTACATCGCGTACACCACTGCCGGAGACGGTCACACCATTGGATTCGCCCGTAGCACCGACCGGCTCACCTGGACTCACCTGTCGGATTACCCGGTCCCGGTGCCGGGAGCCGAAGCTGCCTGGGCGCCAACATGGTTCGACCTCATTCCCGGATATGTCGGAGTGCTCGTCTCCATCTCGCAGGGGTACGGCTTCCGGCCCTATCTGATCGTCACGGCCGATCCGGCGCGGCCGGTGTGGAGCCCACCGATTCCGCTCGCGGGGATCGGGCCGCAGCGGCCGGGGCACCTCGGCTACATCGACACTGCCGTCGTGGCGCGCGACGGCAGCTATTACGCCTTCACGAAGAACGAATCGAGCAAGTACATCGAGCTTGCGGTCGCGACTACGCCGCTGGGGCCGTACCGGTTCATCGGCACCGGCGACTGGGCCGGTTGGGGTGCACCGCGGGAGGGTCACTGTGTGATCGAACTACCCGACGGAGGGCACCGGATCTACTTCGACGCCTACACCGAGAAGAAGTACTTCTACAGCGACAGCCACGACGGATTCCGCACCTGGACCGCACCCGTCGAGCTGCCAGGAGTGTCCGGAACCGTCCGCCACGTCACGGTCCTGCCCGAACCTGCCGGCACCCAGTAGTGCCGCCAATGCTGGTAGTCTCGGATATCCGAGGTGGAGTTCCTGGATGTCTGGAGGCGTCTCATGGCCGGTTCGAAGACCCCGATCGAGATCGATGAGGAAGCTCTAGCCATCGCTGCCGAGGTCCTGGGTACCAAGACCAAGAAAGATACGGTCAACGCTGCGCTCCGCGAGGTCGGACAGCGGCTGGTTCGTATCCGAGCCCTCGCCAGGCTCGGAGAGATGGCCGATCGCGGTGACTTCGACGAGTTCCTCGACAACAAGGCGGCCTACCGCAAGTGACCCCTGCCCTCTATCTCATCGATACATCGGGCCTCTTCCGAATCCTGCAGGACAAGCTCCGTCAAGCATGGATGGATCAGCTGACGGCGGGCGTCATCGCAACCTGTCCGGCTGTCGAACTCGAGTTTCTCTACTCGGCACGCTCATTGGCGGACAGGCTCGAGAAGCAACGCCTGCTCCGGGACTTGTTCGGTTGGCTAGCCATGCCGGCTCGCGTATACGAGCGTGCTGAAACCGTTCAACAGCTGATGACCGAGCAGGGAATCCATCGGTCGGCAGGACCGGTCGATCTGCTCATCGCCGCGACTGCCGAGCATCATCGGCTCACGATGCTCTGCGACGATCGCGACTTCAGGTCCATCGCGCGGATTACCGGCCAGCCAGTCGTTTTCGTCACCGAACCACCGTCCTAGCTCGCCGCACGATCTCATCGCGAAGCGATAGTTACAGAGTCCTATCCGCGATCACGGGGTGGCGGCCGCGTAGCGGTGGGCGAGGGTGCGGATCTGGGTGACGAGTTCGGGTGGGTCGGTGACGCGGAAATCCATCATCAGCATGCTGAGGTAGATGGCGATGGTTTCCAGGCGGTCGGCTCCGGTCAGCAGGAGGCAGGAGGTGTCGTCGAGGGGTTCGACGACACCGACTGTGGGGTTGATGCGGGCTATGACGGTTTCGGCGGGAGCCAGGACGGTGACGCGGGCGTGGACTTGCCAACCGGTGGAGGCTATTTCGCGCAGAACGAAGGCGACGAGGTCGGAGTCGGGGAGCGGGCGTGGGGCGAAATGGCGTGTGCCGGTCAGGATTTTGGTGATCGACGCCACCGGGAGTGCTTGCCAGGAGTGGGATTCGAGACTGTAGGCGACCAGGTACCAGCGGCGTTGCCAGCTGATCAACCGGTAGGGCTCGAGTTCGGTGGCGTCGGCGCGCAGGGTGGTGCTGGCGCGGATGGCGGTGGCGAGGGTGGCGAGGGTTTCGGCGGAGACGGGGGCTTCGGGTTCCCGGGAGCCGGTGACGGCGGGGCCGATGTCGGTGACGGAACGCAGTGCGGTGACCTTGCGCTGCAGGCGTTTCGGGAGGATCCGGTCCATTTTCGCCTGGGCGCGTTCGAGATTGGCGTGGATGTCGGCGATGCCGGTGCTGCCGTCGGCGGCCACATTCATGGCGACGGCCACGGCGACGGCCTCGTCGTCGTCGAGCAGCAGCGGGGGCATGGTGGCGCCCTGGCCGAGGCGGTAGCCGCCGACCGGGCCGCGGGCGGCGTGCACCGGATAGCCGAGTTCGCGCAGGCGCGCGATGTCCTGGCGGAGGGTGCGGTCGGTGACGGAGAGTCGTTCGGCCAGTTCACGGCCGGTGAGGGTGCGTTCCTGGAGCAGGGACAGCAGGCGCAACAAACGGGTTGTGGTGGAGGTCACACAGCGCCCTTCCGTCCGGCCGGATGATTAGGAAGAAAACCAGCCTAATCGGGTCATACCTTTGTCTCAACGGATCGAAACGACCTGAGAGGCAAGAACAATGAGCGCCAACCCGCAGACCGGCAACTCGCCCGCCACCGTCCTCGCCCCGGCCTGGCGCGAGGTCCTCGCGGCGTCGCACCGCGCGCTCGCCGAGGTCGTGGCCGGTGTGGGCGCGGACCAGTGGGACAACCCCACCCCGTGCTCGGAATGGACTGTGACGCAGGTGGTTCAGCACGCGGCCGGTGATCAGCTGGCCTACGCCAAGTTCCTCGGCATCGGTGCCGGCCCGGCCGGCAACCCGTTCGAGCCCTCCGGCCACATCGACGGTAGCGCGGTCGAATTGGTCTCCGCCGCAATCGAACCCACCGCCACCGCCTGGGCCACCGTCACCGACGGCACCGAGACCGTGCCCACCCCGCTCCCGCACGGCGAGCTCCCCACCCCGGTGGCAGCGGTCATGTGCGCGCTCGACGCCGCGGTGCACGCCTGGGACATCGCCATCGGCACCGGGCAGCCCTCGCCGCTCACCGACGAACTGGCCGGGCACCTGCTCACCGCCGCCCGCGGCCTCGTCGAGCCGCTGCGCGACTACGGCGTCTTCGCGCCCGTCGTCACCGAACTGCCCGCCACCGGCACCCCGGTGGCCGACGAACTGCTGGCCTATCTCGGCCGCAACCCGCGGGCCTGACGGACCGGCCCCGGACCTGCGGTGACGGAGCGGGCCGCCGGTCCGGGTAGACTCCCACTCTCGTGAGTCTCACCCTCGGAATCGTCGGCCTGCCCAACGTCGGAAAGTCGACGCTGTTCAACGCTCTGACGCGCAATGACGTGCTGGCCGCGAACTACCCGTTCGCCACCATCGAGCCGAATGTCGGTGTGGTGCCGCTGCCGGACCCGAGGTTGAACACGCTGGCCGGCATCTTCGGCTCCGAGCGCCTCGTCCCCGCGGTGGTGTCGTTCGTCGACATCGCGGGCATCGTGAAGGGCGCCTCCGAGGGTGCGGGCCTGGGCAACAAGTTCCTCGCCAATATCCGTGAGGCCGATGCCATCTGCCAGGTGGTGCGCGTCTTCGCCGACGACGACGTGATCCACGTCGACGGCAAGGTGGACCCGCTGTCCGACATCGAGGTGATCGAGACCGAGCTCATCCTGGCCGACCTGCAGACCCTCGAGAAGGCCGTGGTCCGTCTCGACAAGGAAGCCAAGGTCAAGAAGGACCGCAAGCCGGTCGCCGACACCGCCAAGCAGGCGCAGGAGATCCTCAACAGCGGCAAGACCCTGTTCGCCGCGCGCGACCAGCTGGACACCGAGCTGCTGAAGGAACTCTCGCTGCTCACCATCAAGCCGTTCCTCTATGTCTTCAACGCCGACGAGTCGATCCTCACCGACGAGGACAAGAAGGCCGAGCTGAAGGCCGCCGTCGCCCCCGCCGACGCGGTGTTCCTGGACGCCAAGGTCGAGGCCGAGCTGCTCGAGCTGGACGAGGAATCCGCCCTCGAACTGCTGGAGTCCATCGGCCAGACCGAGCCGGGCCTGCACGCCCTGGCCCGCGCCGGCTTCCACACCCTGGGCCTGCAGACCTACCTCACCGCCGGTCCCAAGGAAGCCCGCGCCTGGACCATCCACCAGGGTGACACCGCCCCCAAGGCCGCCGGCGTCATCCACACCGACTTCGAACGCGGCTTCATCAAGGCCGAGATCGTCGCCTTCACCGACCTCGTCGAGGCCGGCTCCATGGCCGCCGCCAAGTCCGCCGGCAAGGTCCGCATGGAAGGCAAGGACTACGTCATGGCCGACGGCGACGTCGTCGAATTCAGATTCAACGTCTGAACCTCTGGGAAGAATTAGGCGGCGCATGTATCGCTGCTGGTAGAGACTCTGCTGAGCCCCCATCCGTTGTCCGGGTGGGGGCTCAGTCGTTTCGCCAGTGCCGTGCGCTGGCCGCTTTGGTCAGCGCGGTATGCGGCAATAGCGGACGTTCACAGACTCGGTGGTTCGGCCGCACCGCCGAACATGACCGCGGCCTGGTAACCCTTGTCCTGGTTGCCCGCGACATAAGGCCGCAGCTCTTTTTCGTATGCGGCGAACGCTGTCTCGGGGTCTGCATCGGCCGTGGCCAGCTGGCGAGCAAGGGTCCGTGCGCCGATCAAGGCTTGAGAGGTGCCCATACCGCTGGTCGGTGCGGCGCAGTATCCAGCATCGCCGACCAGCGCGACCCGACCGCGTGACCACCGATCGAGGTGAACCTGGCACGACGAGGCGAAGAAGAAGTCCTCGGCATCGGTCATTGCGTCCAGCAGGCGGGGCACTTCCCAGCCCTGCCCCGCGAACGCCGACCGCACCGCCTGTTCTTGCTCCGCGCGACTGCGCCGGTCCCACTTCGGGGACGAGGTGGCAAAGGAAAGGCTTACCGTCAGCCGGTCCGAGTCGCCCGAGCTGAACAGGTAGACCGCCGTGCCCTGCCCCGGCCGCAACAGGCCCTGGTGGTCGAGTCCAAGATAGTTGGCGGTGCTGAACCCGACACCGGACATCCCCAGATGCCGCAACACGTCGGCCCGTGGATCGAACACCAGGCGCCGGACGTTCGAATGCACCCCGTCGGCGCCGAATACCAGGTCGAAATCGGCAGCCGCGCCACGCTCGAACTCGACCGCGACACCGGATTCATGCTGCGTCAATGCGGTGATCGAGTCGCCGAACACGTATTCCACATCGCCGGTGGTGGCCTCGTGCAGGATTCGAGTCAGTTCACGCTTGGGCACTTCCAGTTCGCCGGCGAACGTTTCGGTGGGCAGCTGCCCGATCTCGGTGCCGTTGTCGTCCACCAGGGCGGTGCTGCGCATCTTCGTGTCGTGTCCACGGATCTCGTCGAGCACGCCCATCTCCGCCAGCACGTCGAACGCCGCACCGCGGAAGTCCACCGCATATCCACTGTCGCGGACCAGCGACGCGCGCTCGACGACGGTCACGTCGCACCCGCTGCGATGCAGGAAGTAGGCGAGGGCGGGTCCGGCCACGCTCGCGCCCGAGATCAGAACCTTCGGCTTGGTCATGCACAGGACCATAACCAAGTTTTATCCATATGGACAATCCATTTGGATAAAACATATGGATAAGAAGGTGGGTATGCTGGGCAGGTGGGAAACCGAGAAGCCCTGTTGACCGGAGCCAAGCAGTGTTTGATCGAGCGCGGCTGGGCGCACACCACGGTCCGCGACATCGCCGCGGCCGCCGGGGTCAACCACGCGGCCATCGGCTATCACTTCGGCTCCCGCGACGCACTGCTCACTCAGGCACTAGTGCAAGCAGTGGACGAACTCGGAGCCGAACTGGCCCACCGCGGCTCGATGGACAGCCCCGAACAGGGCTGGCAGGCCCTGATCGACACCTTCACCACCCATCGGTCCCTATGGGTTGCCCAACTCGAAGCCGTCGTACAAGCCGAAAGGTCGCCCGACATCCGCGAACACCTCGCCCGCGGACAACGCGAGGCACGCACAGGACTCGGCGGCTCGGTACCACTCGCACTGCTGACCGGCCTGATGCTGCAATGGCTGGTAGACCCTGAGCACGCGCCCTCCAACAAGGACGTCGTCGCCGAATTACATTCTCTCACCACGAATCTCTGACCACATCAGCAGCCACTCCCCTGAAGTTGATCCGACCAATGCCCTGAACTCGGCAATAGCGTGCACTGTCGGCGGCCGTACGACCCTCTGCCCGTTGATCTTCCGATGCCCGGCGCTGGCCGGTTCGGTCAGCGAGGTATGCGGTATGAGAGTGCGTTTGCGGGGCGCCGGAGATCCGGCTCCGCACCCCGATTGAGACATTGTCGTCGGCCGGCGCAGGGGACCCGAGAAGCCTTTTCGCAGTGGTCCTTTGGGTGCCGGGCCCGGCGCATCGAACTCGGCCCGCGAATTCACGGCGTTGCCGACCTATCGATTCGGTGGTCGTTCACGCCGGTAGGTGGTTGGGTGAGTCGGGACCGAGATTTCGAAAGATAGCGTCCCGGGGAGTGGTGGACTTCGGATCAACGGCGTGAACGCGTAGCGATCAACGAGTCGTAGTGGATTCTAGCCGATCCCGACACCAGC